>CANGHE010000045.1 GCA_947453545.1 Flavobacteriia bacterium | reverse complement strand
CAAGGAGAATCTCCAAAATTCAACGAAAAAGCATTTACTGAATTAAACCATACATTACAAGGTATATTCGGTGAAAAAAATGCACCCGTTTCTTTATTCTATGTTCCAACTTACCCAACAGGTATGTGGAGTTTCCAATACGGATTAAAAGGTGCTAATCATCCAACTACAATCACCAATAAAGAAACTATTGATTCTTTTGTAGACGCAAAAGGACTTAGATATTACAATTCAGATATTCATGTTGGAAGTTTTGCTACTCCTAACTTTGTAAAATCTTTATTGAAAAAATAATGAGTGAGATTTTTGATCCAAATGGTGTAGGAATCGCAAATGGCAACATTTTTGGATTTCCTGTACAAAAAGAAGAAGCAACTATAGTTATTACACCAATTCCTTGGGATGCTACGGCATCCTATGGAAAAGGCACTAGTTCCGGACCTCAAGCAATTCTGGACGCATCAACACAATTGGATTTTTATCACCATCAACTTGAAGATGCATGGAAAACACAAGTTTACATGTCTCCAATTTCTAATGAATGGAAAAAAATAAACGATGATTTATGCATTCGTGGAATGGAATACATTCGATATTTAGAAGATGGGGGGAAACTTGAAGATTCGCTTGAATTTTCAGAATTGGTAAATGATATAGCAGAAGCACAAACGGCTTTACGTCTGAATCTAAAAGAAAAATGCATAGTACTATTCAATGATGGGAAAATCCCAGCAGTTTTGGGTGGTGAACATAGCACGCCATTAGGATTAATAGATGCTATTGATGAACTTGGCCAACCTTTTGGTATTCTTCAAATCGATGCACACGCTGATTTACGCAATGCATATGAAGGATTTGAACAATCCCATGCAAGCATCATGTATAATGCTGTAAGTACAACTAAAAATCTAACAAAATTAGTTCAAGTTGGTATACGTGATGTAGCACAAAGTGAAATTGATTTAATTAATCAATCCAACGGGAAAATCAAAACTTTTTTCGACTGGGAAATCAAAGAACAAGAGTTTGAAGGTAAATCATGGAAAAATATAGTAGATAGTATCATTACTGAACTACCCCAACGCGTCTACATTTCATTTGATATAGATGGATTAAAACCAAACTTATGTCCCAATACAGGTACACCTGTTGCTGGGGGCTTTGATTTAGAGCAGATCACCTATTTATTCTTCCAGGTCGTTAAGGCAGGAAAAGAAATTATTGCTTTTGACCTCAATGAAGTTGCTCCAGGTTCATCTGATGATTGGGATGCGAATGTCGGTGCAAGAGCCTTATGGAATTTAGTTTGCGCTGCAGAAAAAAGTAGACGTGTTCACGCTTTAAATTAAACAATAATGAAAAGAAAAGGCGCTACCATCGTATTAACTATTGGACTTGTTAGTCTAATTACTATAGCTATACTTATAAAACTACATACAATTCCATTAAAAAATATATTACCATTGTTAGGTGTTAGTATTTCGGCATTAATAATGGGACTATCATTGACTCTTTCAAAAAATATTCCTGGTCCTATTTCTGCGATGAGTTATGTATTTGCTCTGTTAGGAACAAGTATTTTCTTGTTAAATAGTATTGTCTTACTAGCTAATTTCGCAATTCTTTGGAGTTACGCAATCGGAGCAAGTATCATTTCATTACTTATAGGATTATTCAATTACTTGAAAGCACAAGGGTTTAAATACGCTACTTTCGTATTTACTGGTTTGATACTGCCTTTAGGTATTATTCTTAAAATAGAAGCGGGTATCTTTTATGGAATAGGGTTCCTTATCCTTGGATTAGTTTCTGTTATCACTTTAATGGGAAGTTTGAAAAGCAGAGCTTAAACAAATCTTACAACACAAAAAAAGCCCAAGAAAATAAATTCTTGGGCTTTTTTTGATTTAATTAATCTTAATTCTTTACACAACGTATAGACAAACCGTTCTTTTTTATACGTTCAAGCTTTTCAATTATTGCATTTGAATATGCTAAGCTTGTATTCCAAGCAATATATACATAATTATTTTTTGAGCTCCACCAATACCCTCTAAAACCGTGTACATAATATTTACCATCATTTTCTCTATATCCACCAGGAATAGCTGTAAATCCAGTTTCATTTGTTGCTCCTTGATTTGGTTTAACCCAGTGCTTTAAACCTTCTTCCTTTAGTTTACCTCCAGCAACAACATCTCCATCCTCAGATGTTATTAATGAAGCCCAGTCAACATCTGTTGGAACTCTAAATCCGTCAGGACATATACCTCTTCCATCTTGAGTAACATACCATGTATACAACCTTCCATAGGTAGGGAGTAAGCTATCATATCCTTCATAAACCCATTGATACTTTGGTTCTTTTTCATTTGATATGTCTGTATTTAATTTCGGAGTCGTTGGAATTGGTTCTCCATTTCTATACTTAGTAACTTTTAAATTTTCTGCCATCCAAACTTTATTTCCAATTACAACTGTCTTGTAAATATTACCTTCTTTGTCTGCAATCTGTCCATATTCTGATTTTTGATTAAACAGCAAAACATCTTGAGAGAAAATATTAATATTAAAAAATAATAAACCAGTAAAAAAGGATACTTTAATAAAATTCATGATATAAAAGTTTTAACAAAAATAATTAAAATATTATCAGTATAAGAAAAATTAATAGCTACTTACAAACCTATTTTCTTTATAAATTAAAAAAGGTTACCAAATAGGTAACCTTCTTACAAATAATTAACTATAAAATTAATACTTAAATAATTTCAATGATAAGGCTAAAGTCTTTTTCAATTCAGAACGTTCTACGATATAATCTAAGAAACCATGCTCTAATAAGAATTCAGACGTTTGAAAACCTTCTGGTAAATCTCTACCAATTGTTTCTTTCACAACGCGTGGTCCAGCAAAACCAATCAATGCTTTAGGTTCAGCAATATTAATATCACCTAACATTGCAAATGAAGCAGTAACACCACCAGTTGTAGGGTCTGTTAAAAAAGATATATAAGGTAATTTATGTTCTGCTAATTGTCCTAATTTCCCACTTACTTTTGCCATTTGCATCAATGAATACCCTGCTTCCATCATACGAGCCCCTCCAGACTTAGAAATGATCATGAATCCTGAGTTTAATTCAATTGCTTTATCAATTCCTCGAGCAATTTTCTCTCCCATCACTGATCCAAGCGAACCACCTACGAAAGCGAAATCCATACAACTGATAACTAAATCTAAACCGTCTAATTTACCGTGTGCAGTTCTTACTGCATCTTTTAAGCCTGTACTTTTTTGAGAAGCTTGAATACGATCTGTATATTTTTTTGTATCCTCAAAATGCAATGGATCTCCAGAAGTTAAGTTTGCGTCAATTTCTGTAAACTCATGATTATCAAAAAGAAGATGGAAATATTCTTCTGAACCAATACGTTCGTGGTAAGAACAACGGTCACATACATAATCATTTTTAATAAAATCTGCTTGTGTAAAAACAGTTTTACAATTTGGACATTTATGCCATAAACCTTCTGGCGTTTCTTTCTTCTCAGAAGTCGATGTTGTTATTCCTTCTTTATTTCTCTTAAACCAACTCATAGTTTTGTATTTATTACCCTAAAGTGTTCACGTTATTTAAATCTTCAAAAGATTGAGTCAAACGTTTAACAAAAGTCAACTCACTTTCACGTACCCATTTTCTAGGATCGTAGTATTTTTTATTTGGCAACTCTTCTCCTTCAGGATTACCAATTTGTGTTTTCAAGTAATCTTGGTATTTCAATACATAATTCAATGTACCTTCTGTATAAGCAAATTGTAAATCGGTATCGATATTCATTTTAACTACACCGTAACCAATTGCCTCGCGAATTTCTTCTAAAGTAGAACCTGAACCACCGTGGAATACGAAATCAACAGGATTATTTCCAGTATTGAATTTAGCTTGTACGAATTCTTGAGAATTTTTCAAGATTTTCGGAGTCAATTTCACATTTCCTGGTTTGTAGACACCATGAACATTACCGAAAGCAGCAGCGATTGTAAAACGAGGGCTCACTTTCATTAATTCCTCATAAGCAAAAGCAACTTCTTCTGGTTGTGTATATAATTTAGAACTATCTACATCTGTGTTATCAACGCCATCTTCTTCCCCACCTGTAATACCTAATTCAATTTCTAAAGTCATACCGATTTTACTCATACGAGCAAGATATTCTTTACAAATTTCTATATTTTCAGCTATTGGTTCTTCCGACAAGTCAATCATATGAGAAGAATACAAAGATTTTCCTGTTTCTTTGAAAAATTGCTCAGAAGCTTCTAATAAACCATCAATCCAAGGCAATAATTTTTTTGCAGCGTGATCTGTGTGTAAAATAACTGTCGCACCATACAATTCTGCTAAAGCATGAATGTGTTTTGCACCTGTAATTGCACCTGCGATAGCCGCTTTTTCATCCGTATTGTCAAGAGACTTACCTGCATTAAACAAGGCACCACCGTTAGAGAACTGAATGATAACTGGCGCTTTTAATTTTGCGGCAGTTTCCATTACTGCATTTACAGTACTAGAACCTGTAACGTTTACAGCTGGTAAAGCGAACCCTTTTTCTTTCGCATATTGAAATATTTTTTGAACCTCATCTCCAGTAGCAACCCCTGGTTTAATTCCATGACTCATACTCTAAATTTTCTGTTTTAAGCCACAAAAGTAGTGATAATGTGCCAAATTAGAAGCTATTTTAATTAATTTTTCAAGGGAATTTATCTCTATTATTTAATAGTCTTCTAAATTAATTACCTAATTGATATAACATGCCTATACAATTAAATAACCTTTATGAATTGGCATAATGACAATAACACATTATTCTTATATTTACTTCATTTTACTTATAATATATGGCTTCAAGTTTTTTTGCATTATTGGACGATATTGCCTATTTGATGGATGATGTTGCTACAATGGGTAAGGTCGCTTCAAAAAAAACAGCAGGAATTTTATCTGACGACTTAGCTGTCAATGCTGAAAAAGCATCTGGGTTTGTTTCTTCTCGTGAGTTACCTGTACTATGGAAAATAACAAAAGGATCATTCCTAAATAAACTTATCATCTTGCCATTCGCTTTTCTGTTGAGTGCACTTTTACCTATTGCTGTAATTATCATCTTAATTATAGGCGGAATTTATCTTGCGTATGAAGGAACTGAAAAAATTGTAGAATTCTTATTTCACAGAAATCACGCCTTTGGTGAAGAAGAAATAATAGTTGATACACTTGAAGAAGAAATAGAATTTGAAAATAAAAAAGTAAAAGGAGCCATTTTTGTTGACTTCATACTCTCTATAGAAATCGTAATCATAGCCTTAGGAACTGTAATTGAAAAACCTTTATCCGTTCAGATTCCAGTTGTAACCATCGTTGCTTTTATTGCTACGGTTGGGGTTTACGGTATTGTAGCTTTAATCGTTCGTATGGACGATATGGGATTAAAACTGATTGCCAAAAGTGGTGGTAAACCAGGAATTACAAAATCTATAGGGATTGGTTTAGTTAAAACGCTACCTATCGTCATTCGTATTTTAACTGTCGTTGGAACATTTGCAATGATACTTGTCGCCGGTGGTATTTTTGTACATAATATCCCTCAGATTCATACACTATTTCACAACATCCCTGCTACACTTGTTGAGTTTATTACTGGTTTATCTGTAGGGATTCTAGCTGTAATTGGGATGACTATATTCAACCTATTGAAAAAAACAACTAAGAAAGGGTAAGGATAACGAAAAGTAATCTAAAACTATGCTTGTATATTTCAAAGTATACAATCAGATAATTAAAAATTAAAAGTCGGATAATTCAAATTATGAAATAAAATCTTCTGCAACGATTATACAAAACCTCTTTAATTGATTAAATTATTTAGAAAATACACTTTCGTCTTTTAATATCGATAAAAAATCCGATCTACGCAGGTAAGAAAATCAAAATAGAACGGCAAGTGAAATAATAGCATGGAATAATTTAACGTTTTAAAAACAAAGCTTATTCGATGCCTTAGGATAGTTATTAATCCTCTTTAACAGTAAACGAAAAGTAAAATAAGATTAATTGTTACTATACTCGATATTACACTGTTTAGCTTCTTGAAAAAACATTTTTCGAAGAAGGAACAGTCTCGTATTCGCCTAATTAGTGGAATGTATAAGAATCTTTTTTTAGTTTTTGTAATTTTATATATGCTATATAAGGTTTATTTCTATTAACATAAACTAAAAATTTCTTTTTAAAAAAGGTTATATTATGTTGTAAATGTACAAGATGTGATCTTTTATATAGCTTATTATTAAAATAATAGCAAAATGTGATCAGTTCAGTCCCTTTTTCGAAGTCAATGTCAATTCTATTGGAATATGTTGAATCAAATATAGATTTATCAATATAAGGACTTGTTAAACATATAGAAGATTCAGTGTAGTCACTTTTATCGCAATAAACAAAATATTTTTCTCCTGGATATAAAAAACTATAAGAGTTTAGTGATATAATTCCATCGTACATAATACCCTTCATACTATAATCCCAATACAAATTCTTTACTCCGATTTTAGTTATTTCACCTACAGTGGGAATACCGATATAATACCTTTCTTTATATTTTAAACTTTGTTTTAATGTAAAAAACAAGAAAACAAGAAAAAAGATTATCGCAAAAATATTAGATATATAGTTTTTTATGAAATTCATTTAATTAGACTTTAATCTACAATAAGTTTATAAAATTTAAACTCGAAATATTCCATTCCAACTATCTTAACCAAAATAGACTATATATTAAAAATTAATCTTCAAAAACCATAGGCATAGAATTATCTGGGTCTAAACTATCGTAATAAACATAAATAAAATCTTTTCTATTGGGTACTGACTCAGAAGGGAAATCAACGACTTTTACATATTTTTTTCCTTTTACAACATAACTATAACGTACAGTCAATCCAGAAACACCATAAACATCTTCAACCAAAGCTTCGACTTTGTTTTTCCTTTCTTCCAAATGCTTTTCATTTTTAAAATTAACCCATATTGATATAGGTAGAAGAATCAAAAAAAATAATAATATTAAAGATGATACCCAAGCTCTTAAATCCATATTTTGAAACCATGAAATTTCATTTATTTTAATGGGCTTATTTACTTTATTCACCATCTATTGTAATGTTTTCAAATACTAATTAGCAAAACTTGTTGAAGAAAGTATTAACAAGCACACTAAACTCGATTTGTAGTTAGATATGTTTAAAGCCTATTATTTCACACTCTCCTCACACAACTTTACAGCTTGCAACACATCTACTACTCCTCCAGTAATACTAAGAGTTCCAAATTCTACTTTTTCTTGTGTCCCTGGCTTTAGTTGTTTGGTTGTCTTATACGATTTTGCAGATTGAAGAATGATGTTTTTAATTTGTTCCATTGATAAGTTTGGATAATAGGACTTCAATAAGGCAGCAACACCTGCCACCATAGGCGCTGCCATAGAAGTACCATCTAATTTTTTATATGCACTTTGTGGAATGGTATTGTAAATATCATGTCCTGGAGCAAATACATCTACTGAATTTTGTCCGTAATTAGAGAAATCTGCAGCTAACTTCCCTTTAGCATCTTCTGTCGAGGCACCTATTGTTAGCAATAATGGTAATTTTTCTTGTTGAAATTCATATTTCACAGCAGGGAAATTAGACTCAATATCAATGTTTTTATTATCGTTACCAGCAGCATGCACCAACAATACTCCTTTAGAACTTGCATAAGCCAATGCTTCGTATACTTCTTTTTGATTAGCCGAATATGCCTTTCCGAAAGACATGTTAATAATTTGGGCACCATTATTTACAGCATAACGGATAGCTAATGCAATGTCTTTATCGTATTCATCTCCATTAGGTACAGCTCTAATAGCCATAATTCGAACGTTATCAGCTACACCATCTCCTCCCAATCCATTCTTTCTGATAGCACCAATAATTCCTGAAACATGAGTTCCATGTAAAGCATCAATCCCTTCAACATCATTATTTCCGTAATTGATTTGCATAAAATCTGAAGGATTATCTCCAATTAAAGCACGATCATCATACTCTAAATTTAAATGGTAATTTAACATTGCTTGAATTTGTTCCATTTGCTCAGCAACTATTTCTTCCGATAGTTCACCATTCAATATAGAAATCGCAAGTGATTTTAATTCAATTTCCTCATCATCTTTAGGTTTCCATTTATTAATATCAGCTAATGTATATTCCGTTTTATTTAACAATTTTGACATTATTTGAGGAACATATTTGATTATCATGGGTAATTGCTCATACTGTTGCTTATACCCTTCATATTCAGCTTTTTCACTCTTTACTTCATTTTTTAATTTGATAAAAAATTCATATTCTTTTTTATCAGCTGAAGGTACTTGTTTTGCCTCTAAACGCTCATATTTATCTCTCAAACTTCTATAAATTCTAGTTTTTTCGAAACAAGCATATTGTGTATTTTGTCCTTTCGCATTCCCTAAAAAATTCCAACCATGAATATCATCTATGTAACCATTATTATCATCATCAATATTATTATTAGGAATTTCATTTGAATTTATCCAGATTTTACCTTGTAAATCTTCATGTTCCAAATCAACACCTGAATCAATTACTCCAACTATAACAGTACTTGAAATTCGTTTCTTTTTAGCTAAAAAGCTGTACGCTTTTTCTGTTTGAAGTCCAGTTTTAGAAGTATTATACCAGTTTATTTGCTTATCCTTTTGTTGTCCTAATAAACTAGTACCAACACTAACAAAAAGCACAAATGCTACAAAATAATAATTAACAATATACCTCATCACTATAAATTATCGAATTAAAGAAACATGACCAACAAACTCCTGCTCTTTATCAAGAATAGAAATTGTTTTAACTTTGTAAATATACACATCTATTGGACAATCAACACCTTCATACGTTCCATTCCATTTAGCATCAAGATCATTAGATGAAAATATTAGTTGCCCCCAACGATTAAAAATATACATTTTAGATGATTTAATGGAAGTAAAAACGGGAAAGAAATCATTATTATACAAATTTCCATTTGGCGTGAAAGCATTCGGAATATAAACAGAAACTGGATAATAGATTTTTATTGTTTTTGTCGTATCATACGAACACCCATCTTTATCGGTAACTTTCAATTTAACTATGTACATTCCTGTATCAACAAAAGCATGTTGTACATCTCTTGTGTAAGATGAATATCCTCTTTCATACGTCCAAGTATAAGTTGGATACTCAGGTGACAAATTGATAAAATTAATTTCCTCATCTGTAATTGGATTTCCACTAAATTTAAAATCTGCTAATGGTTTTTGTACATGAATATTAATAACGTCTTTTACTTCAAAAGTTTTACATTCATCACTTACATATACAATATATGATGAGTTTGATATTGGTTTAACCCATCTTAAATTAGTAGTAATTAAATCATCAACCCAACGGTATTTATACATTCCATAACCACCTGTAGGCGTTTCAATAATGCTTGTAGAATCTCCAAAACAAATTAATTCTTTACCTACTAATTTAGTTAACAAAGGCGGACTTAGAATAGTGTAATTAAATTGAGTCGAAATTGTATCATCGCAGACATCTTTGATTTTTATTGTGTATTTAGAAGTCTTTGGAGGTTTTAATGAATCTTCAATATTATTACTTATTAATATCGAATCTTGATACCAAGCATATTCATATACACCACCTCCAAAATGCACATTAGCTTTCACATAAGTTGATTTATATGGACAGACTTCAGTAAAATCATTTATCTTATCTATTTGCAACGGTTTATATTGTGGTATTGTTACAATATTCGAGACTGTTACTGCGTTATTTAAGCAAGCATCATTAATAGTTACGGAATAAGCTTGAGCACTTGAAGGAAGCACTTGAATACTATCAGTTGTTTCATTTGTACTCCACAATATTGAATAAGGAGGTAGTCCACCAGAAATTAATGGAGTTAAATATATTGGCTTTCCTTTACAATGTATTTCTTCATCTGGAAGTTTAGCTTGTATAGGATCTATATTTTCTATGTAGTAAGTAAACGCATGTGAAACAAGACTATCACAATCATTTAATAAGAACACCTCAACAGTAACAGAATCAGTTTGTTCTTTAACAAGATCTGCCAAAGCTTGAAAAGAAAATGATACTTGATTTTGACCTTTCGGCAAGACTAAATTAGAAGGAATCGTATTTGAAATATCTTGTCCAATAATAGCTGAACCACTCACTTTAATTGGGATGTTAACATCATTATTTGCAATCTTACCTCCGGCCTGTTTTACAACTATATTAGCTGAAACACATCCTTCTGCCATATGATCCAACTCTGGATAAATGTATTGAGATAAAGATGAGTTAATTTCGTATTTAACTTTCGCACTTAGACTCTTAGCTTCTAAAAACACCCCTGAATCAAGTCTTCTATCATTTACATCTGCTATAACTATAATTAGATGGTATTTTTTACCACATCTAACAGCTGAACTCGCTGTCAATACAGAAGTAAAACCATCGTATTGTACTGATCCACCACCAGTATTATCAACATAATATTGACTATTCTTTACCTGGTTAACATTATTTATTGCAACATTGGATCCATCAGGGAGTATTGCAATGTTTTTATTTCCTACTATTCCTGGTCCTGAAATAAAAAAAGCAAATTTATCATTAAATTGAGAACCAACATATTCAGGATATTCTTCCGATGCAAAAACATACCTAAATTTTACCGTATCTGAAGAAGGAATAAAGTCAAATTCTAATATCGAAGCATCCATTGTACCTTGCCCTAAAAGTGGATAACCTTTTGCGTAATTTTCATAGGTAGCTGAAGATGAATTATTTGGACCAATTGGGCCTTGTGCGTTTCCCAAAACCGTACCTGTAGTCATTATGATTCCACCAGATAATCCTATATTCGATTTTGAACCATCAAAAGATCCAATTGCGATTGATTTACCAGTGTACTGTACATTCGAAACTTCCACCCCTTGCCCTAACAAAACATTTTTAACTAAAGAAAATGGTGTTTGACTTTTACTAGTTATTAATTGAGAAAAAAGAGAAAATGGAAATGCTAAAAGCGTAATTAAAACTAGCCTTACAATAATAAACTTAGCTATATTACTCCACTTAAACATTTAACATATAATACATTAACCTCTTTATAGTCCTTGCATATTACATAATGAATAATACATTCCTTTTTTAGCTATCAACTCATCATGTGTACCTTGTTCAGCAATCTCTCCTTTCTGTAATACAATGATTAAATCTGCATTACGCACTGTACTTAATCTATGTGCAATAACAAGAGACGTTCTGTTTTTCATTAATTTCTCTAAGGCATCCTGGACTAATTTTTCACTTTCAGTATCTAACGCTGATGTTGCTTCATCCAAAATTAATATCGATGGATTTCTCAATACAGCACGCGCAATACTCAAACGTTGTTTTTGTCCTCCCGATAATTTGTTTCCTCGCTCACCAATATTTGTATCATACCCATTATCAAGTGCCATAATAAAATCATGTGCATTGGCAATTTTTGCTGCTTCAATGATATCCTCATCCTTAGCAGTAGTTAATCCAAAAGCTATATTATTTCTAACAGTATCATTAAACAAAATCGACTCTTGTGTTACCATACCAATATGACTACGTAAATCAATTAACGATGCCTCTTTTAAATTCACATCATCAAATAAAATTTCCCCCTCTTGTATATCATAAAAACGAGGCAGTAAATCTGAGATTGTTGATTTTCCACTTCCTGATTCTCCAACCAAAGCAACCGTTTTACCTTTTGGAATAAATAAATTGATGTTTTTCAACACCCATTCATCTTTGTATTTGAAATAAATATTTTTGTAGGTAATTCCTTTTTCTAAATTCGGTAATGCAACCGGTTGTTCTGCATCGTAAATTTTTTCATCCATTTCCAAAATCTCATTGATTCGATCTTGAGACACTTTTGCTTTGTTTAAACAGGAAATACAGAAGGCAATACCAGAAATGGGACGCAATAATTGTGAGAAGACAATAATAAAAGTCAAAAATTCCTCGCCGCTCAAACTAGCATTTTCTTTTGCTTCCAAGATCATTGTTCCACCAAACCAAACAATTCCAATCAGTACACATGCACCTAAAAATTCATTTAAGGGGGATGATAAATCTTTCTTTCTGAAAGTAAGGGTTATTAATTTTTGGTGTTTCAAATTTATCGCACTAAATACTTCATTTACGTATGGAACAGCATTGAATGCTTTAATAATTCTAATCCCACTCAAATTCTCATCCATAGACGAAAATAAAATTCCCATTTGTTCTTGCCCTGCCTTAGCAGTTTTCTTTAAACTTTTACCAATACGAGAAATAACAAAAGCAGAAATCGGTAATAAAATCAATGATATCATCGTCAATGAAGGACTCCAATAAATCAACACTCCCAAATTAATTATAATCGCAATTGGCTCACGGAAAAGAAGTTCCAACATACAAACAACAGCTACTTCAATTTCATTCACATCGTTATTCATTCGTGACATAATATCCCCTTTTCGCTCTTCTGTATAAAAAGACAAAGGCAAACGCATTGCTTTATGAAACAGGCTATCACGGATATCTCTCACTACCGCCATACGCAATTGTGATTGATGATAAACCGCCATGTAACGGAAAATATTTTTCAAAAAGAAGGCGATAATAACTGAAATACAAACAAATAGCAAAGCCTGTTTTGGGTCTTTCAACACCATTTGTTGCATGAAATATTGATAGACATCTGAACAGTATTCAAAAAAATGAATAAAACCACCTTCATAAACTGGTTTGGTAATCCAATTGATATCTTTCGGTTCTTTAGGAAATATCAATTGCAGAAAAGGTATGAATAATACCAAGGATATTAAGTTGAAAATCACAAACATTAAATTAGAAAAAACAACCAATATCGCGGTCATTCTATATCTGAATGTTTGTCTAAATATGTCTAAAAGTGCCTTCATTTATTTTAATTCAATCATAAATTGCAATGCTGAAATTGCAAGTGTATAAATATACATTGTAACAGTAATTACTCGCTGTTAATTTCTGTTAACTACCTCTAACTATTAACGATGATTTTTACTTAAATATTGAAAAATTTGATGATCTTCTTCCGTAAATTCCACATGTCTTCTTTCCATCATTGCAATTGCTACTTGCTCAGCTTTTTTCAAATCGAAATCAACAAACCCATCAGGACCACCCCACGTAAAAGAATCTATTTTTTTTGGTGGAAAATCACCACCATAAATATTCGCTGAAACACCAACAACAGTAGCAGTATTAAACATTGTGTTGATACCGCATTTACTATGGTCTCCCATGATTACTCCCATGAACTGAACATCTGTATTTTCCATGTGGCCTGTTTCATAAGAATACGCTTTTACATTGGAATAATTGTTTTTCAAGTTAGAAGAATTCGTGTCTGCTCCTAAATTACACCATTCACCAATTACCGCATTTCCTAAAAATCCATCGTGTCCTTTGTTGGAATAAGCTTGCATAACAACATTATTAACCTCACCTCCAATTCTGCAATGTGGACCAACAGTAGTAGGACCATATACTTTTGTAGCAAGTTTTACTTGTGCTTCTTCACACAAAGCAAATGGACCACGAATTACTGAAGCTTCCATGATTTCAGAATTCTCACCTAAATAAATTGGCCCTGTTTTAGTGTTCAAAATACATGCTTCAACTGTTACACCTTCTTCAACGAAGATCAATGCAGGATCACCAATCACTGTATTTGAATCCGACAAAGGTTGTGATTCTCTTCCTTCCGTTAACAAAGTAAAATCCGCTTTTAATACTTCACCATTGCGTTGAAATAAATCCCAACGTTCTTCCAATACGATTAAGTTTTCACCTACGTACTTCATTCGATTTGTTGGGTTGTTTCCAACTTGAATCAACCAGGTATTGTCGTCTACTAAATAATCACCTTCCGAAAGTTGTTGAGCAATTGCAATAAGTTCTTCATTTGGAATCACCGCAGCATTCACTCTCCAAGTATACTCATTCGTACCTTCAAATTTTCCTTGAAGATATTCTTCTGTTTCATAATAAATCTCAGCATCCGGACATAATTCTTCCCAACGTTCATCGTTCGTTAATATCCCCATACGAAGATTACCAACCGGACGTGTTAATGTAAGAGGTGCGAAACGCAAATGCAACCCATTATCTGCTAAAAGAATTTTCATATTATATATTCTAAAAAATTAAGACTTCTTTGATGAAATGAAATACAAACCGGTATAGGTTAAGACTCCATTCAAGATTAACAATTCATACCCAAAATTGTATCCATTCAATACAACAGGAGCGTAAAATGCAATTACAAAACAAAGGATTGGCGCTAAAACACAAATCCAAATAGATGCTTTATCAACTATTGCGCGTTTTGAAAAAATTCCAAATGCAAACAATCCCAATAATGGACCATAGGTATAAGAGGCTATTTTTAAAATGGTACCAATCAAATCACTTCCAGGATTCGCTTTGATGTACACTTCTGTTCCTAGTATAATAAATAAAAACACCAATGAAAATGCTATGTGAACGAATAACTGTTGGCGTTTTTTCTGTTTTTCATCTTTTTTATAAAAATTCAAAAAGTCAACACAAAACCCTGTTGTTAATGCAGCCAAAGCACTATCAGCAGAGGCATAGGAAGAGGCCGTTATCCCTAAAAGAAAAAACACACCTGCGATGGTTCCAAAACTACCAAAAGCCAAGGTAGGAAAAACGTGATCGGTTACAACAGCGCCATTTTTCATCGGTAGATCAAGCCCTTTTTGTGTTGCAAAAACATACAATGCACCTCCTAAAATCAAAAATAAGAAATTGACAAAAACCAAAATGGTTGTGAAAGAATACATATTTTTTTGTGCATCTTTCAATGATTTACATGTTAAGTTTTTCTGCATTAAATCTTGATCTAATCCGGTCATAGCAATCGCTAGAAACATACCACCAAAAAACTGTTTAGGGAAATAAAGGGTTGATTTGTAGTCATCAAAAAAGAATATTTTTGTCATTGAATTTCCTGCTGCTGTTTTTGAATCTGTAATCTTATCAAACAGACCAAAAAGATTCACATTCAATGCATTTGCAATAACTACAGTACATAAAATTACAGCGCTCACCAAGAAAAAAGTTTGAAACGTATCGGTATATACAATCGTTTTAATTCCTCCCTTAAACGTATAAACCCAAATCAAGCCAACGGTTGTGATTGCAGTTACCCAATAGGGAACTCCCAAATCTTGAAATAAAAATAATTGCAATACAAAAGTTGCTAAGTATAAGCGTATTGCTGAACCAAGTGTACGCGATAAAATAAAAAATGCTGCTCCTGTTTTATACGTAAAATATCCAAAACGTTGTTCTAAATATTGGTAAATCGATACTACATTCAGCTTGTAATAAATAGGCATCAGCACCTTAGCAATAACCAAATAACCAACAACATACCCCAATACAATTTGAAAATAGGCCATCGATTCAGCGTACACCTTACCGGGAACAGAAATAAATGTTACGCCAGATAAGGAAGCACCAATCATTCCAAACGCTACTAAATACCAAGGGCTTTGTTTATTCCCTGTAAAAAATGTGTCTGAATCTGTATTTCGAGATGTCAGATATGCAATAAAAATTAAAACTAAAAAGTAAGCTATTAAGACCGTTGCGACTAAGGTTGAACTCATGTTAAAGGTTTACAAACAAAAGGATAAAGGTAATAAAATAAATTATGGTTTTGCGCATACTTTAACACTTAAGAAATCCAAAGAAAACGTATAACTAAAACTAATAAAAACTGAAAATCAAGAACATACTTTACTGTTTTTAGAAGTAGCAAAATGGATAAAATTGAAGGAATCTTGAATTTCTGAAATTGTTTGAATTGAAGTGTTAAGTAAGATCAATTATAGAAAAAACTTCTATTCTATTATTCCATGTACATTATGACAAAGAGATTATCACCTTTGATGAGTTGTGCTTGCGCCCCAAAGAACAAAGAAAAACAAAGAAATAATAGGCTGTTTTTCAAAAACATAAAAGCAAAAACAAAAGTTCTTTTAGAGTTTATCAACCTTTGGGTTGGGAAGGGAGTAAGAAAGGTAGGATTTTAAAGGTATTGATGATATGCTACATATTGTTTCCTGCCAAATATCGCAGAATAAACCGCTCCGCTGGATTTGTAATTATCATAATTGTGTTATTTTTTCTAAATAAAAATGAATTTTAGTACCATTTTGAAATTCATATAGTATTCTTTCAAAGCCATATTCCAATGTGAAAATCGCTTCAACAGTTCCGTTAAATGTATTTATATCTCTATGTTTTTTATTTGAATAACATTTTGACTCTACATATACTTTATAAGCTTTTACTTTATGATTATTTATATGAATATCATTATAATTGGTAATAGTATTTGTATGTCTAAATGTGCCAAATAGAGGTATTCCATTGAAAGTGTAATACTTTAATAATTCACCATTTACAGTAGGTAAATATCTATTACTATCTAAAAAAAAGTCTTTATGTCTTTGTGGTAAACTATTCTTAGCATAAGGATTTGAGTCTTTTATTGAGTCTGATAAAAAAGTTAAGATTATTTGAGGATGCCAAGCATAAAATAGGATTGTATATTGATTAGTTCTTGGTGGATGAATATAAAACATCTCTTTATAGTAATATCCACCTATAGTTTCTTTCTTGTTTAATTTATACTGGTGGTGTTTTAAATAATATTTCTTTTGTTGTTCATTGATATAGTCATTATATGAAACAAATTTTTTATAATTAGCTGTGTCGGTTTGATATATGTAACTGACTGCATCTTGTAATTTTCTTTGAGCGAACCATTTTTTGCCTAAGAATCTTTCAATTATTTTTTCCTTTAAAATAGTATCCCCTTTTTGATCAATATATATTACTCTATAATAGAAATCTTTTTTATTGAAAAAAGATGAGTTTTGACATAAACATCCATTAATTACTAGTATTTTAATTAATATTACTAATAAAAATATAGTCTTTTTCATAATTTTAACTTTTTAATTAGTAGAGTCTATTTTTCATAATAGACACCGCTCCGCTGGATTTGTAATTAGAAGTATCCGGAACCTTCTAATTACAAATCCAGGGGAGCGGAAAAAATAAAATAGTAAAAACCATCATTTTCTTGTCTATTTCAAGAAAATGATGGTTTTTTGATTTCAAAATTTATTATGGTATTTTGTTTCATTTATATTTTGATTTATCTTTTAAAAGGTTTCATTATTTTCTGCTTTGAATAAATTCGCATTAAAGTGAAAATGCACCTCCTGATAGCTATTGGGATGAAAGACAAAATTTAAAACTTGCATTTTAATACGATTTAATAAACATTATCAATTTAGGTATTATAGAAAATTGTCAATTACTAAAATAAAAGAAATTCTAAACTATAAAAATCAGAGAATTAGATAATAAAAACATAGAAAGCACCATCCGATAGCTATCGGATTGAAAAATGACCGGATATGGAGGTTTTGAAAACAAAATTCTTTATTTTCTTTTCAAATGCTTATATTTTCTCATAAAATATTTATCTTTTACTCTTGCTACTGTTGGGTCTTCTATAGCATATTCAATTAATACTGTATCACCTTTTTTTAAGTGCGAAAAAAAACTATATTCCTTTAACTTTACTTTTTTATGATTAATAAAAAAATAAAATTGACCATGAGCCGTTCTAACACTTTCATGCGTTTCCTCAAATAATATACCCTTTACAATAGAAGATTTCTTAAATAAATTATTTCTTCTATTATCATAATATATACCATAGCAAATACCGCCAATTGTAAACAATATGAGAAAATACACCCAATTTTTTTTCAGCATTAATTTATTCATTTCTTTTGTTGTTTCTCAAGTGCATTAATTCCATATCCACCAACTCCTTGACGCATCGTTCCATAAACAGGTCCCATTATTGAAGTTGTACCACCATTTATTACTTTTAATATGGTTATTCCGATATTTTGGTTCCATGCACCTTTAAATCCTCCATTAAAGCTATGTTCAATTACTCCACTACTAGCACCTATAGCCATTTTTCTCATTATAGATGGTGTTTTTGCTGTCACTAAAGTTAATGGATAAGATAAACTATTGTGATTTAAAGGATTTAAACTTCCAGATGATGTTGATTCTGAAATATAATTAAGTCCTAATTCAGCAACCTTTGAACTTACTTCTATTTTAGAAAATACACCATAATTTGTTGCTCCACTTCCACCAATTGT
>CANGHE010000044.1 GCA_947453545.1 Flavobacteriia bacterium | reverse complement strand
CGCTTGGAGGTATGACCAAAGCAATTGAAGCTGGAATTCCTAAAATGCGTATTGAAGAAGCAGCAACTTCTAAACAAGCCCGCATTGATGGAGAAGAAGACATTATTGTAGGTGTTAATCGATACCAGCTTGAAAAACAAGAGCCTATAGAAACACTAGAAATCAATAATGATACTGTTCGTATACAACAAGATGAACAACTTAAAAAGTTAAGAGAAGAACGAAATACAAATGCTGTTAAATCAAGTTTGGTGATTTTAGAACACATTGCTCAATCAGGAGAAGGAAATTTATTAGAAGCGGCAGTAGTTTGCGCAAGAAATAGAGCAACATTGGGTGAAATTTCAGATGCACTAGAGCGTGTATTTGGACGTTATCAAGCAAAAATCCATTCGATTCAAGGTGTTTATGCAAAAGGAGTTATGAATAATGAAGATTTTAAAAAAGCGCTAGCATTAGCAGATGAATTTGCACGTTTAGAAGGAAGAAGACCTCGTATAATGGTAGCAAAAATGGGACAAGATGGTCACGACAGAGGTGCCAAAATCATTGCTACATCTTTTGCTGATATGGGATTTGATGTAGATATTAGTCCGCTTTTTCAAACACCACAAGAAGTTGCAAAACAAGCAATTGAAAGCGATGTTCATATACTCGGTGTAAGCTCATTAGCAGCAGGTCACAAAACACTTATCCCTGCTGTAATTGAAGAATTGAAAAATATGGGGAGACCTGACATTATGGTAATAGCTGGTGGCGTAATCCCTGCTAAAGATTATGATTATCTATATGATAAAGGGGTGTTCGGAGTATTCGGACCAGGAACAAAAATACTAAACGCCGCGATATCCATACTTGAATTGTTGATAAAGAGTGTTGAATAAACATCATTACAAACTGGTTTTTACCTAATTTTCAAACTCAAAATCTAATAATTATGAAGTATTTTTTAATCATTTTGACATTCGTACTGTGTATCAATAAGTTTGAAGCACAACCACCACTTTACAACGATCTTCTCATTATGTATGTAGATGGTGACTATAAAAAATTAGCCGCAAAAGCAGAAAAATACACACTAAAAGATGAAACAAAAAATGACCCATATGCTTATTTATGGACAGCAAAGGCATTATTCAAAATTTCTTTTCAAAATGAAAAAGACGAAGCTTTTCAAAATGCTTACAAGGAAAGTATTGGTTTTTTAACAAAGTGTATCAAAAAAGATAAAACGCACGAAGTTTTTGACAAAGAAAAAGACTTTTTTTTCGAAGTTAAAAATTCATTAATTGAATTGGCTATCAACGAATACACTACGAAAGATTACAAAAAAGCACAAGATTGGTCAAAAAAAATAATGCAAATATTTCAAGATGATGTACCAGCCAAATTCATGGAAGCTGCTTGTAAATATCAATTAAAAGATATACCAGGGGCAACAACAATTTGGAATGAAAATCAACGGGCATATGAATTAATACAATCTATTGATAATTGGACAGAAAAAGAAAAAGAGTTCTTAAAATTGTCTGTAATTGAAACCATAACTTGTTTCAAAAACACAAAACAACCAGAAAGAGCCAAATCAATTGGACAAAAAGCAAATCTATGGTTTAGTAAAGATGATGATTTCAATAAGATTTATAATACAGTTAAATAATTATAGGTAAGCCTAATTATTTAACTGCCCATATTTCAATATATTCATTCACATTTCTTGGATTGATAGCATGAACTACTCTATCAATTACACTTGGTTGACATTTCTTGAATAAATGTAAAGAAGGGTAATATTTCTTGTAGTAATTAACCCTATTGTTTAAATCACCACTCCCTACAAAAAAGATGTAATCATATTTAGGTATTTGTACACCATCTATATCTCTTACGATCTTTTCCGTAAAGCTCGCATGCCATTTATTTGCATAAAACTTTGGCATCATAGAGATAGAAGCATCTCCGGTACCTTCCATTAAGATGGAAGGATTTGATTTCTTAGTCGGATATAAAGAATACATTGCTTCTACACGTGAATATTTTGTAGATGTAAACGTAAAAAACAATAATAAAGGAATATTTAAAATCCAAAATGCCTTCCAGGAAATCCTCCATGAACGATCAAAAAATGTATTCTTACGTAATTGCTCAATTCCCAATACTGCTAAGATGATAAAAAATGGAAGTACAGAAAGAATAAAACGTTCTTGACGATTCGGATAAAATGTATGAAAAAGAATAAATGCTATAGTGGGTAAAAAAAGAAAAAAATACTTCTTTAAACTTCTGAAAAATCCAACTCCAGCTAACAATCCAAAAGGAAATAATAATACGCCAAACAATACATAAAAATACATGAAGTAATTACTATTAGGGAGGTATTTAGTTCCTTCTTTCATATTATACATCGCATACCCAATAAATTCAGCAAAAGGATATCCCCAAATGAAATAATCCACAACCCCTTGCGTCACTGAAAAGGTTATCACATTCCCTAAACTAAAATAAATTAAGCCTTTCCAATTTTTTGTCATTAAGTAATATAAAGCCACACCAAAAGAGAATACAGCTATTTGATAACGAAAAGAAATCGCTACCCCTAACAAGATTCCACCTAATAAATATGACTTATTATTTTTAGTATCTATCAATTTCCATACTCCCCACATTAAAAATGGTATAGAAACCATTTCAACTAAATTTCGAACAGACATAAACGGCATCAACCAAAGTAAAGAAAGTATCCAACCTACTTTAACTGCATTCGCACGGTTAGATGATTTCTCAGAGATTTTAATTCCAAAAAACACAACCAAGATAGAAATACAAGCATGGATTATTCGATTGAGAATCATTAGAACATAAGGATTATTCAATCCAAAAAACTTGCAAATAACAAAAAACAAATAATTCAACCCAACATATGTAAAACTATGCCCTTCAGGCACTCCTCGATTACCATTAGTCCATGGTAGCCAATTATTATAGTCGTAGTGGTTAGCCCAAGATGCCGATGCTTCTATTGTCAAAAAATGATCGTCATGCATTCCATAGCCTTCTGAAAAGATAGCAGCTAATAGACGAAAAAAAAGCCCTACAAAAACAATCGTTTTATAGGACTGAAAATTTATTGATTTGAACATGAAAAGCTCCAAGTTTTTACTTAATATCTAAAATTTCTAAATCAAAAACCAAATCTGAATAAGGAGGTATTGCCCCCGGACGCCCTTGCGGACCATATGCTTGATAATAAGGAATAATAAACTTACCTCTCCCTCCTTTGCCTAACATAGCTATTCCTTCTTCAAAACCCGCAATCATAGTTTGCTCTTTGTATTTAAAATCCATAGGAGCATTTCGATCTCTTGAAGAGTCAAACTTTGTACCATCTAAAAAAGTACCTATATAATGAACAGAAAGCATATTACCTGCTACCGGTTTTGCTCCTTCTCCTTCCTTATCTATCACAACAACCAAACCTGAAGCGGTTTGTTTAGCAGTAGGATATTGCTTTTGAACTTCAGTTAACATGAACTTTTTATAGTCATCTGTTGACATTGAAGCAATCTTCTCCAATTTCGCTTTCTTTTCATCCTCAACTGCTTTTATTTTAGCATATTCATCAGAGAATGTTTTTGAAGCGTCGTATTTTTTGTATTGCTTTCCGTTACGAATAATAGTAACAGTTTGCATTACATCATCTTGTGCGATTGCATCAACAACATTTTGACCTTCTACAACTTTACCAAAAACGGTATGTTTGTTATCCAACCAAGGTGTTTTAACGTGTGTTATAAAAAACTGACTACCATTTGTTGCAGGACCAGAATTAGCCATTGATAATACACCAGGACCAGAATGTTTTAATTCGGGATGAAACTCATCATAAAAAGTATATCCAGGACTACCAGCACCTGTTCCCTGAGGGTCACCTCCTTGAATCATAAAATCTTTAATAACTCTATGAAATTTAAGGCCATTATAAAATGGGGTTGTAAATGATTTTCCTAAAATTTGAGAATTTCCTTCTGCCAATGCAACAAAATTTGCCACTGTCATTGGTACCTTCTCATCCTCTAATTTAATAATAATATCTCCTTTTGTAGTGTTGAAAACAGCATACAATCCATCAGAAGTAATTGATTTTAAATTCTTTGCATCAACTTGCGCTTGCATAAAGAAATTTAATGTTAGCATGAACATTAAAAGTGTAAATATTTTTTTCATTTTTATAACAACTAATTATTTACACAAAAATATCTATATAATCCACTTGTGTGAATATTAAGTCTAAAAAATATGTTAATAACACAAAATTGTGAGAGTTTTTTTGTTCTATTATTTATACTTAACTAATCTTAAATTACATTTGTGACATGGAACAAAAAGAAGATAAATTAAAGGAAGTAATTTCCCATGCTAAGGAATATGGATATGTTTTTCCATCTTCTGAGATATATGATGGTTTAGCCGCTACTTATGACTATGGTCAGTTAGGTTCTGAACTTAAAAATAACATCAAAACATATTGGTGGAAATCAATGACCCAAATGCATGAGAATATTGTGGGTATAGATTCTGCAATATTTATGCATCCAACAACTTGGAAAGCATCAGGACACGTAGATGCATTCAATGATCCTTTGATTGATAACAAAGACTCTAAAAAAAGATACCGTGCAGACGTCTTGATTGAGGAGCACATCGAAAAAATCCGTCAAAAAATCAACAAAGAAGTTGAAAAAGCTTCTAAAAAATTCGGAGATACTTTTGATAAAGAACAATTTTTGGCTACAAATCCAAACGTGTTGAGAAACACTCAAAAAATCACTGAAATTGAAGACCGTATGCGTACGACTTTAGAAAACAATGATTTAGAAGGGGTTCAGCAACTAATCGTGGATTTAGAAATTGTTTGTCCAATCAGTGGTTCTAAAAACTGGACGGAAGTTCGTCAATTCAATTTGATGTTCTCGACAGAATTAGGTTCTGTTGCTGGTGATGCTGCGACTATCTATCTTAGACCAGAAACTGCCCAAGGTATTTTTGTTAACTTCTTAAACGTTCAGAAATCTGGGAGAATGAAGATTCCCTTTGGAATTGCCCAAATAGGAAAAGCATTCCGTAATGAAATTGTTGCTAGACAATTCATTTTCCGTATGCGAGAATTTGAACAAATGGAGATGCAATTTTTTGTCCGTCCAGGGGAAGAGATGAAGTGGTACGAATATTGGAAAGAAACACGTGTAAAATGGCACAAAGCATTAGGCTTAGGTGATGAAGCATATCGTTTGCATGATCATATTAAATTAGCTCATTACGCTAATGCAGCTTGTGATATAGAATTTGATTTCCCTATGGGATTCAAAGAGTTAGAAGGTATACATTCAAGAACTGATTTTGACTTAAAACAACACGAAGAATTTTCAGGTAAAAAACTTCAATTCTTCGATCCTGAATTGAACGAAAGTTATGTTCCTTTTGTTGTTGAAACATCTGTAGGTTTAGATCGTATGTTTCTAGCTGTGATGAGCAATTCATTAAAAAATGAAAAACTTGAAGACGGATCTGAACGTGTCGTTCTATCTCTTCCTGCTGCTCTAGCACCTTATAAAGTAGCTATCATGCCGCTAACACGTAAAGATGGTTTACCTGAAAAAGCACGTGAAATATTTGATGCTTTGAAATTTGATTTCCAATGTCAATACGATGAAAAGGATTCTCCAGGAAAACGTTACAGAAGACAAGATGCGATTGGTACACCTTTTTGCGTAATGGTTGATCACGAAACAATGGAAAATAATACAGTAACTGTAAGAGATAGAGATACAATGCAACAAGTTCGTGTTTCAATAAATGAGTTGCACCAACTAATTGACAATAAAGTAAATCTGAGAAATTTACTTCAAACTATATAAAAACAAACATTACTATTGAAAAAGCCCAGATTTATTTAAAATCTGGGCTTTTCGTTTTTATAAGTCTTTGTTTTTTAACTCTAAGTTTGATAATTTATGGAAATAGGGATGTGAAGCAAATCGTTGAAGTAATTCTAAATGCTCTATCCGGTGGCAATCTGTCGCAACGAAATCTACAAAATGATTGTCAATCATATAAAATGCTTGCTTTTGAACTTCAGGTCCATAATGACCTATGATTGAAAGTAAATTTAATTGAATCAGAACACCTCTATCTCTGTATGATTGTAAAATTTCAGGTTGATTATGATAATAAGGATATCGTTCAAAATGAGCTATTATAGGTTTGTATCCCTTTACTACTAAATCAAAAACTAGTTTTTCAGTTTGATTAGGTTTACTAAAAAATGAATACTCAAAAAGAAGATGACCACTCTTAAATGGAAGTAAATCATTTGATTTAACCTTATCAAACAAACTGTCTTCTACATTGTATTCAGCTGATGCTTCTAAATGTATTCCAATTCCTAATTGTTCTAATTCAGAACGAACTAACTGCAATTTATCATTAATAATACTTGGTGAATTTGGATAACAATCCTGCATAATATGTGGAGTTGTTATCAGTTTTTGAAAACCCATTTCCTCAAATTTCAAAATCATACCAATAGTATGATCCATTGATTGAGAACCATCGTCTATACCCGGAAGTAAATGACTATGCATATCCACACCAATTTCTGAAAAATCAAAAGGAGGTAAAACTACCTCCTCTTTTTTATTCTTTTTAAACAACGAAAAAATACTCATTATTATCTATTTGAATACATTGATTCATAATACTTCTGATAATCGCCGCTTGTGACTTCCTTGACCCATTCTTCATTCGCCAAATACCAGTCTACTGTTTTTTCTAATCCTTCTTCAAACTTAATCGATGGTGTCCAACCTAACTCGTTTTCTAACTTAGAAGCATCAATTGCGTAACGCATATCATGTCCAGAGCGATCTGTTACATATGTTATCAAACTAGCGGAAGTACCTGGTTCACGATTTAACTTTTGATCTAGTATGGAACATAAGTAATGAACTAAATCTATATTTTTCCATTCATTCAATCCTCCAACATTATAGGATTCACCATATTTACCATTAAAGAAGATAGTTTCAATTGCTCTTGCATGATCTTCTACCCACAACCAGTCGCGAATATTTTCACCTTTACCATAAACAGGTAGTGTTCTCATATTCAAAATATTTTGTATCATGAGAGGAATTAATTTCTCAGGAAAATGATGACTCCCGTAATTGTTAGAACAATTACTCATCTTCACAGGAAAATTATAAGTATGAAAGAATGCGTTTACAAAATGATCTGAAGATGCTTTAGATGCAGAATATGGACTTCTTGGATCATAAGCAGTCGTTTCTTTAAATAAACCCTCTGCACCTAATGAACCATATACCTCATCTGTGGATACGTGATGAAAAGTGTGATTTTCATTTAAATTCCAATATGTCTTTGCTTCATTTAATAAATTAAGCGTACCTATAACATTCGTCATAGCAAACTCCATAGGTCCCTCAATCGAACGATCGACATGAGATTCAGCTGCTAAATGTATTACATCTGTAATTTGATATTTTTCAAAAACGGACTTTACATCCACTTGTGAACAAATATCACCCCTAAAAAAATGATAATTTGATTTCCCTTCTAAATCTTTCAAGTTGGATAGATTTCCTGCATAGGTCAATTTATCAAAATTTACAATTGTATGTTCAGGGTATTTATTTACAAATAGACGCACTAGGTGTGATCCAATAAATCCTGCTCCTCCTGTTACTAAAATATTCATCTTTCGGGATTATGATTTATAAATTATGAGTTATAAATGGTTTCATTCATAACTCATAATTCATCATTTATAACTTACAAACTCCAGTATTCTAATTCTTTTATTTTACCTCTGAAAATACCTTTAATATCTGCAAAAGTACCTTTACCATCTACTAACAAAGATTTAAAGTAATCTTCAGTTAATCCCATATAATCTTTGTGATTTACAGCCACAATAATAGAATCATACAACCCTTCTGGTTTGTCGTGCAATCCAATTCCATACTCGTGCTCCATTTCTTCAGACGAAGCATGTGGATCAACTAAATCAACTGAAACCTGGTATGATTTTAACTCTTTAACTACATCAACAACTTTTGTATTACGGATATCTGTAACGTCTTCTTTAAAAGTTGCTCCCATAACTAATACGCGCGTATCTTGAATGTGTTTACCTTGAGCAATCATTTTCTTAACAATTTGTTTAGCAATATAACCACCCATTGAATCATTTACAAAACGTCCACTTGTAATTACTTTAGAATTATAACCTGCTTGTGCTGCTTTATGTGTCAAATAATATGGATCTACTCCTATACAATGTCCACCGACTAAACCTGGGAAAAACTTCAAGAAATTCCATTTTGTACCAGCAGCTTCTAATACATCAAACGTATTAATTCCCAATTTATTGAAGATAATTGAAAGTTCATTAATTAACGCAATATTTACATCTCGTTGAGTATTCTCAATTATTTTAGCCGCTTCTGCAACTTTGATTGATGATGCTCTATGAACACCTGCGTCTACAACAATTTCGTAAGTAGAAGCGATATTATCTAATGATTCTTGACAACATCCAGAAACAATTTTAGTTATATTTCTCAAGGTATGTTCTTTATCTCCCGGATTGATACGTTCAGGTGAATAACCTAACATAAAATCTTGTCCGAATTTCAAACCAGATTCTCTTTCTAATACAGGAACACAATCTTCTTCAGTACAACCAGGGTAAACAGTTGATTCAAAAACAACATAGTCACCTTTTTTCAATGCTTTACCAACAGTAGATGATGCACCTAATAATGGTTTTAAATCTGGTACATTTGCAGAATCAATAGGTGTTGGAACTGCAACAATGAAAAAAGTAGCCTCTTTTAAATCTTCTAAATCGGCAGTAAAATGTATATCACACCCTTCAAATGCTGAAGCATCTAATTCTTGACTTGGATCAATATTATTACGCATCATTTCAACACGCGTCTGATTAATATCAAATCCGATTACTTTTATCGTTCTTGCAAATTCTAATGCAATTGGTAAACCAACATAACCTAAACCGATTACAGCAAGTTTAGTATCCTTGTTAATTAACTTTTGGTAAATTGAGTTGCTCATTTCTAACGTTATAAATTCGTTCTATAATTTCTACTACTTTTAATCCTTCCAACGCATTTGTTGTTGCAGTAGCTTTTCCTTTCAATGTTTGTACAACATTAGATATAAGAAAATGGTGATTTGCTGCTGAACCTTTATAAGGACCATAATCATTTGCAGGACTTGATTCGGCCAATTCGGGCATTTCGTATCCAGGAATATTACATACCTCTACTTCATTCATATATTGTCCTCCAATTTTCACACTTCCTTTACTTCCAATAATAGTCATGGAACTTTCTAAATTTTTATCTACTACTGAAGTAGAATAATTGATAGAACCCATACCACCATTTAAGAAGTCAAAAGACACAAATCCTGAATCTTCAAAATCTGTTGTCTCTTGGTGTGTAAAATCAGCAAAATTTCCTTTGATATTATCGATATCACCGAATAACCAATACATGATATCAATAAAGTGAGAGAATTGAGTAAATAATGTTCCACCATCTAGGTCTTGTGTTCCTTTCCAACCTCCTTTTTTATAATAGCGTGCATCACGGTTCCAATAACAATTCAATTGAACCATGAAAATATCTCCTAGTACTTTTTCTTCAACAATTTTCTTAATCCATTCAGATGGAGGAGAATATCTATTTTGCATAACACAAAATACACTTCTTGACATTTGCAAAGATTTAAAAATCACTTGTTCACATGCTTCTTTAGAAAGTCCCATTGGTTTTTCACAAACTACATGTTTTCTAGCTTCTAATGCTTTTATTGATTGTTCTGCATGCAAACCGTTAGGAGTACAAACATTAACAACATCAAAATCCATATTAGAAGCTAACAAGTCATCTATTGTACTAAAAAACGGAACATTTTTATCTAATCCGCACTCCTCAGCACTTCTTACGTCGACCATAGCTACTAATTCTGCTTCTGGATCACGTGTAATCATTTCCGCGTGTCTTTTGCCGATATGACCAGCGCCAACTACAGCAAATTTTACTTTTTCCTTCGTAACAATCATTTGCTTAATTTATATACGTTATTATTTTCTAATTTATATTGGTCACCACTTTCAGAACACGCAGCAATACCTTCATTGTTGAATTCTAAACGTTGACCAAATTCGCTCATCCATCCTAATTGACGTGCTGGATTTCCAACCATCAAAGCATACGGGACAACCGTTTTGGTTACTACAGCCCCTGCACCTATGAATGCGAATTCGCCAATGTCATGACCACAAACAATAGTGGCATTAGCACCAATTGAGGCACCACGTTTTACAACTGTTTTTAAGTATTCGTTTTTACGGTTTACAGCACTTCTTGGATTCATTACATTTGTAAATACCATTGAAGGGCCAAGGAACACATCATCTTCACAAATAACACCCGTGTAAATAGATACGTTATTTTGAACTTTCACATTTTTACCTAAAACAACATCCGGAGAAACAACTACATTTTGACCAATATTGCAATTTTCACCCATTGTACAATTTGGCATAATGTGAGAAAAATGCCAAATTTTTGTACCCTTACCAATTGTGCATCCGGCATCAACAACAGCTGTTTCATGTGCAAAGTATTCCATTATTTTACAATATAATTATCAAAGTTATTATGTTCTTTGTGTCTTAATTCTTCTTCTGACATCCCACAAAAGTAATCATAAGTTAGTTTCAATCCTTCACTACGTGAAACTTTTGGTTCCCAACCTAATATGGCTTTTGCTTTTGTAATATCTGGCTGACGTTGTTTAGGGTCATTTATGGGTAAATCATGATAAACAACTTTTTGACTCGTATTTGTCAATTTGATAATTTCTTCCGCAAATTGACCTATTGTAATTTCGTCTGGATTTCCAATGTTTACAGGTTCAGCGTAATCTGAATGCAATAATCTATAAATACCTTCA
This sequence comes from Flavobacteriia bacterium, assembly GCA_947453545.1. GTDB lineage: Bacteria > Bacteroidota > Bacteroidia > Flavobacteriales_D > Crocinitomicaceae > CANHVK01. Next base: position 7,690 of record CANGHE010000044.1, on the reverse strand, counting down.
ACTAAATCATCTACATAACAGAATGAACGTGTTTGTGAACCATCACCAAAGATGGTTAAATCTTCTCCTCTTAAAGCTTGACCAATAAAAGCAGGAAGTACACGACCATCATTCAAACGCATTCTTGGTCCGTAAGTATTGAAAATACGTATGATACGTGTCTCTAAACCATGGTAGGTATGATACGCCATTGTCATCGCTTCTTGAAAACGTTTTGCCTCGTCGTATACACCTCTTGGTCCAACAGGATTTACATTTCCCCAATATTCTTCTGTTTGTGGGTGTACTGTAGGATCTCCATATACTTCAGAAGTAGAAGCAATCAATACACGAGCACCTTTTACTTTTGCTAATCCTAAGCAATTGTGAATCCCTAGAGATCCAACTTTTAATGTTTGGATTGGGATTTTTAAATAATCAATTGGACTTGCTGGAGATGCAAAATGAAGAATAAAATCTAATTCACCAGGAACATGGATATATTTAGAAACATCATGATTATAAAATTCAAAGTTTTCTAACTTGAATAAATGTTCAATATTTTTCAAACGACCAGTAATCAAATTATCCATTCCGATAACATGATAATTTTCCTTGATAAAACGATCACATAAATGCGATCCTAAAAATCCTGCTGCACCGGTAATTAATATTCTTTTTCTTCTTTCCATATCTTTTATTTTTGAACAATAGAGCGTCCTATTGAACTATAGTAAAAACCTCTTTCATTCATTTCATTCAAATCAAAAAGGTTTCTTCCGTCAAATATTACTTTATCGTTCAATAACGAAGCTATTTTGTCAAAATCAGGATTTCTGAAAATGCCCCATTCTGTACAAACTACCAATGCATCTGCATTTTCTAGAGCTTCGTATTCATTTGTTGCATAAGCAATTTTATCTCCAATTACTCCTTTCACATTCGGCATTGCTTCTGGGTCGAATGCTGTAACTGTAGAACCAGAAGCAACCAATTCATCAATAATGTATAAAGCAGGAGCTTCACGAATATCATCTGTATCTGGTTTGAAAGCTAAACCCCAAAGTGCGATTTTTTTTCCTTTTAAATCTCCTCGGAAGAAGTTTTTAATTTTTGGAATAATCACGGTCTTTTGACTTTCATTTACAGCCATTACAGAATTCAGTATTTCAAAAGAGAAATTATGTTCGTTACCTGATTTTACCAAGGCTTGAACATCTTTTGGAAAACAAGATCCTCCATAACCTATTCCTGGAAATAAGAAACGTTTACCAATGCGTTCATCTGAACCGATACCTATACGCACTTTATCAACATCCGCTCCTACCAATTCGCAAAAATTTGCGATTTCATTCATGAACGTAATTTTTGTTGCAAGGAAAGAATTAGCCGCATATTTAGTCAACTCAGCTGATTTCTCATCCATGAAAATTACTGGATTTCCTTGTCGAACAAAAGGCTTATATAATTGTTCCATGATTTTTTTAGCACGATCAGAAGAAGTACCAATAACTACTCTATCAGGCTTCATGAAATCATCTACTGCAAAACCTTCGCGTAAAAATTCAGGGTTCGAAACGACATCAAAATCTACCTTTGCATTTTTTGCTAAAGCGGCATGTACTTTGGCTGCTGTACCAACAGGAACTGTGCTTTTATCAACGATTACTTTGTAGTCTGTAATAATTTTCCCTAATTCATCGGCTACTCCTAAGATATAGGATAAATCTGCAGATCCATCTTCCCCTGGAGGTGTTGGTAAGGCTAAAAAGATGATTTCAGCGTCTTTAATTCCTTCTAACAAATCCGTTGTAAAAACCAAGCGATTTGCTTTGATATTTCGTTCAAACAACACATCTAAATGAGGCTCATAAATTGGAATTTCCCCATTGCGCATTTTCTCCACTTTAGCTGCATTATTGTCAACGCAGATTACTTGGTTACCTGTTTCTGCGAAACAAGTTCCAGTTACTAAACCAACATAACCAGTACCTATAACTGCAATTTTTTTCATGCGTTTGTTTGAATGAAATGAATAATATGTTTTGTAATGTACTCTAATTGCTCTTGTTCCATTTCTGTGTGAATTGGAAACGATAGTACTTGAGTTGTCAATAAATTAGTAACGGGTAAATCTTGATTTTCTTTACCAAAAGATTTAAACATTCCTTGTTTGTGTGCAGGTAATGGATAATAAATCATAGATGGAATTCCATGTTCTGACAAGTAACTTACTAAAGCTTCACGATCAATACCGTTCAATTTTACCGTATATTGGTGAAATACGTGTGTTGATTTTGATTCTCTTGCAGGAACTGTAATTTGCGGAATGGAAGCAAAAGCATTATCATAAAAATCTGCTACTTTTCGTCGTGCTGCACAATAGTTATCTAAATCACGTAATTTGATTTTTAATATTGCAGCTTGAATGGTATCTAAACGTGAGTTACATCCAACAACTTCGTGGTGGTATTTAATCACTTGACCATGGTTTGCAATCTTTTTTAAATTAGAAGCTAAGTGTGAATCATTTGTATACATCGCACCGCCATCACCATAGCATCCCAGATTTTTAGAAGGAAAAAAAGAAGTACAACCAATATCTCCCATAGTACCTGCCTTTGAAACAGAACCATCTTTATGTGTATACTCAGCACCAATAGCTTGCGCTGTATCCTCAACTACAGCTAAATTATGTTTTTTTGCTATATCTATAATAGCATCCATATCAGCGCATTGTCCGTATAAATGTACAGGAACAATTGCTTTAGTTCTAGAAGTAATCGCTTCCTCAATTTTGGATGGATCAATACAATAAGTATCTGGTAATACATCAACAAATACAGGAACTAAATTTAGCAAAGCAATAACTTCCGTTGTAGCAATATAAGTAAATGAAGGTGTAATAACCTCATCTCCTGGCTTTAAATCTAAAGCCATTAAAGCTATTTGTAAAGCATCTGTTCCATTTGCACAAGGTATTACGTACTTAACACCTAGATAACTTTCAAGGTCAGTCTTAAATTGATTAACTTCAGGACCGTTTATAAAATTAGCATTTTCAATTACACTAATAATCGCTTCATCAACCTCAGATTTTATTTTCTGATATTGAGTCTGCAAATCAACCATTTGTATTTTTTTCATCTATATAAATCTTCTGATAAACCAAACTTTTTAATAGTTCTCAATCTAATCTGCAAATTTAATTATTTAGAAAATATAAATCCCTTTTTTAAATTATAAATACATTAAGAAAAGAAATTCAATATCTTTATGCATAAAGTTTGTACATTAACATGATAAAATATTTTTTTACTATCCTATTTTCAGTTTTTATTTTAACAAATGTAAATTCTCAAAGAGATGTAAAATCAGAGATTATTGGTACACCATGGATTGGTATTCAATACGGCCTGAATAATTCTACTAATGACCTAAAAGAAAGATTTGGCTTACTTAATCATCTTGGAATATTAGCTGGTTATAAAACAAAACAAAATTGGTTTTTTGGTATTGAAAGCAATTTTATTTTTGGAAGTCAAGTAAATGCTAATTATATCTTGGATAATTTAAGAGATAGTTATGGCGACATTACAGACGCAAATGGCAATATTGCAATTACTCCATTGTTTGCAAGAGGGTTTAATATAAATGCTTCATTTGGAAAAGTTATACCAATTTTATCCCCAAATCCAAATTCCGGAATTTTTATCCATACAGGTATTGGGTATTTACTACATAAGATAAGAATTGAATCAAATAACCAAGTAATTCCTGAAATTGAACTCGATTATAAAAAAGGTTATGATAGATTAACATCAGGCTTTTGTTCACAACAATTTATTGGATATTCATATATGTCAAATGGTGGATTTTTCAATTGGTATGCTGGATTTTATGCTTTACAAGGCTTTACAAAAAATCAAAGGACCATATTTTATGATCAACCTGATATACCTGTATCAAATACCATACGCAAAGACTTTTCTTATGGATTCAAAATTGGTTGGTTAATTCCAATATACAAGAGAAAAACGAAAGATTTTTATTACAATTAATGAAATTTCTATATAACATTAGTATCCTAGGTTATTATTTAATAACCAAAATAGTTCAATTATTTAATCGAAAAGCTAAACTATTTGTTATTGGCCGAAAGAATCAATGGAATAAAATCCAATATATAGTAACAAAAGAAAAAGTATGCTGGTTTCATTGTGCTTCACTTGGGGAATTTGATCAGGGAATTCCAGTTATGAACGAATTAAAAGAAAAATTTCCAAAATCAATAATTGTAGTTACTTTTTTCAGCCCTTCAGGAATGGAACACTACCACAAAAGAAACCATTGCGCTGATTACATTTATTATTTACCGATTGATACTCCTATAAATGCAAGAAAATTTCTTAATCGAATAAACCCAACAGAAATTTACTTTATTAAATATGAATTTTGGTTAAACTACATTTTTGAAGCAAGAAAAAGAAACATCCCACTCTATAGTATAAGCTGTATTCTAAGACCAAATCAAATATATTTCAAAAGTTACGGTACTTATTTCAAAAAAGGTTTACAAGCATTCTCTTCTTTTTTTGTACAAAATGAAGAAACAAAAATACTTCTCAATTCCATTAATATCCATAATGTAAATGTAACTGGTGATACGCGTTTTGACAAAGTGATTGAAAACAAAAAATTAGTTCAACAAGATATAATTATTGAGCGTTTTTTAGGTGACGATAAAGCAATTATTCTAGGCAGTTCTTGGCCGATTGAAGAACAATTATTTCATGAATATTACTCATCGAAGCAGGTAGTACATAAAATAATCATTGCACCTCACGAAATCTCTGAAAGTCACTTGTCTTCTATTGAAAAATTATTTCAAAATCAAACTATTAGATATTCTCAGTTTTCAAATCAAAAAGAAAAAAATATACTTCTCATCGATTGTATTGGAAAATTAGCAAACGCATATAATTATGGAGAAATTGCTTTTATAGGAGGAGGATTTACAGGTAAATTACATAATACTTTAGAACCTGTCGTATTTGGATTACCCGTTATATTTGGGCCTAAACACTCCAAATTTCCAGAAGCTAAAATCTTTATTGAAAAAGGTATTGGATTTGAAATAAACAATAGCAATGAACTAAAAGATGCTATTGAAGAAATCAACAAAAATATTAATCAAGTTAAAACAATTTGTTCTGAGACCATTGAAAATTCTGCTGGAGCAGCAAGAAAAATAATAGAAATCATCTATAACTAATCCGTCATTTCCCTTTTAAATCCATTGCTTTAAGTGTATTTATCATCAACGAAGCAATCGTCATAGGACCAACTCCTCCTGGAACAGGTGAAATAAATGAACACTTTGGAGCAACCTCATCAAATTTAACATCACCTGCTAATCTCCAGCCGCTCTTTTTTGTCGAATCTGCAACACGAGATGTTCCTACATCAATAACAACCGCACCTGGTTTGACCATATCAGCTGATACAAACTCCGGTTGACCTAAAGCAGCAATCAAAATATCTGCTGTTAAACAAATATCTTTTAAGTTTTGAGTATGACTATGCGTTAAAGTAACTGTGCAATTCCCTGGATTGGTGTTTCGCGTCAACATAATACTTAAAGGTGTGCCTACGATATTGGATCGACCGATAATAACACAATGTTTTCCTTCTGTGACTATACCATTTCGATGCATCAATTCCATAATACCTGCTGGTGTAGCTGATAAAAAACCTGGAAGATTTAAGACCATATTTCCAACATTGAATGGATGAAAACCATCTACATCTTTTTTAGGATCAATTGCCATTGTAACCTTCATTTCATCAATATGTGACGGAAGAGGTAATTGAACAATAAATCCATCTATACTCGTATCTTCATTTAATTGTTGCACACGACGTAATAATGTCTCTTCAGAAACGGAGTCATCATAACGAATCAATGTACTTTCAAAACCACATTCTTCACATGCCTTTACTTTCGCCGCAACATATGTCATCGAACCACCATCTGTACCCACCAATATAGCAGCAAGATGTGGGATTTTTTTTCTTGCAGCCTTTCTGTCTCTCACTGCTTGAGCAAGTTCTTGCTTTATAGCTATTGCAGTTGCTTTTCCGTCAAGTAAATTCATATGAGTTGGTTTTGTGGCGCAAAGATACTATTTTAAGTGGGCTAACACATTCAAAATTATCGTATTTTTGTTATTCAATTTACCCCAATATGTTCAAAAAACTAACAATTGATTTTTTTAAACTACTACTTTTTTGGGTACTACTCTTCGATTTTCAACGCATAACCTTTTCTCTTTTTCACTGGAGAAAATTTCAAAGTTCTACCTTTTGGGAATGGATCCAATCTTTTGTCTTTTCAATTCGGTTAGACCTAGGAATGGCAGGTGCCCTTTGCATTCTCCCTCTAATATTTCTTTGTTTAAAATTAATTTCAAATAAAACGTGGATATCCAAGGTGTTTTACGGAATTCTCATTTTTGAAATTGTATTAGTTTGCTTAATTCACAGTGGAGAAATCAATGTATATGATGAATGGAACCACAAATTAACTTCGCGGGTTTTTAAGCATTTATCAAATCCCGATGAAGTGTTCCGCACCGCACCCTGGAGCAGTACTTTTTGGTATATATTCTTTTTTGGGTTGGAAGTGTTTGTCGCATGGATAGGTATGCGATGGTTATTTCAACTCAAGCCATTAAAGCTGAATAAACATTGGATAATAAGAACACTTATATTTTTAGGTTCATTCATTTTGTTTGGCGGAACAAGTTTTGTTTTGTTAAGAGGTGGTTTTCAGCAAATTCCACTAAACATAAATGCAGCAATTTATTCAACGAACCCGATTAACAATGATGTATCTATCAACAGTACATATAATTTTGCCAAAAGTTACCTATTATACAATAGAACTGACATAGATGAATTTATGCCCAAAATGGACACAATAGAATCTAAAAGAATAGTAAAAGAATTATATAATTATCAGCAACAACATAACAACTATTTCCTAACAACACAAAAACCAAATATTGTATTTGTAGTTCTAGAAGGATGGTCGGCTAATGCTATGGGTTGCTTGAGCGAAACCAAAGGAGCAACACCTCATTTTGACCAACTTGCTTCAGAAGGATTACTTTTTACCAATATTCACGCTGCAAGTGGTACATCGGAAATTGGAAACTCAACTATATTCAGTGGTTTTCCAGCAATTCCAGAAGTATCTATTACGATGCAACCTGAGAAACATAGAAAAATAAGAAGCATTAACCAAAACCTTAAAAAACGTGGTTACAGTAGTTCATATCTTTTTGGTGGAGACTTAAAATATGGTAATATAGGTGGATACCTTCTCGATCATGGCTTTGATAAAGTAATTGATGAAAACAATTTACCTGATATACCTCGAGGGAAACTAAACTATTACGACCCTGATATTTACAACTTTTTTTTAAAAGAAATACAGCAATCCAAACAACCATTCCTACAATGTGTTTTTACAGGGAGTTCTCATGCACCTTACGATCATCCAAAACTGGGAAAACAGAAATTCGATGGTGTTGAAGCTGACTACATGAATTCGCTCGTCTATTGTGATAAAGCTATTGGTCAATTCATTCAGAAAGCTAAAAAACTACCCTCCTATAAAAACACACTGTTTGTATTTGTCGCTGAT
>CANGHE010000043.1 GCA_947453545.1 Flavobacteriia bacterium | reverse complement strand
TGCTTCTTATTTTTACAAAAAACAGATATCAAGATGCAACGATCGATAGTAACAACTGGTGATGGCTCTAAAACAATACATATTGAGGAATGGAATGAAAATTATCATTCAACACACGGTGCAGTGCAAGAAGCAAAACATGTTTTCTTGAAATATGGACTTTCCTTATTCGACGAAAAAAAGGAGGTCAGTATTTTTGAGGTAGGTTTTGGAACTGGTTTAAATGCAATTTTGACGTATCAATATGCGCAAGAAAAGCAGTTAACCATTCATTATAATTCGATTGAGGCTTATCCGGTATCTGAAACGGAATTGGAACAGTTAGATTATGCATCTTTGTTTGAAAACAAGCTATTACAGGATGTTTATGCTAAGCTTCATTTTGTTTCTTGGAATCAAGAGGAAGTTATTTCATCTGATTTTGTTTTGAATAAAATCCACCAAAAAATGGAGGGTTATATTTTTCCAACAAATCAATTTGACCTTATATATTTTGACGCTTTTGGACCTCGCGTCCAAGAGAATATGTGGACCCAAGCTATTTTTCAAAAGTTATATGACTCCTTGAAAGAAGGAGGAGTGTTGGTTACATATTGTGCCAAAGGACAGGTTAAGCGTGATTTGAAATCGGTTGGTTTTAATGTAGAAACCTTGCCTGGTCCTCCAGGGAAAAGAGAAATGACAAGAGGGAGAAAGTAGTTGTGTTTTAGTTGAAAATTTATTTAAAAACACTTTTTCAAAATCAACTTTTTCACTAACTTAAATTAGATAATAGCTAAATTATCTATAAAAATGTTAGTAAAAACGTATGGAAGTGCCGTTTTCGGTTTAGAAGCAACAACGATTACCATTGAGGTAAATGTGTGTAATGGGGTAAATTTCATCTTAGTAGGATTACCAGATAGCGCAGTGAAGGAGAGTCAGCAAAGAATTAAAGCCGCTGTAAAGAATATTGGTTTAAAATTCCCTGGAAAAGAAATAACGGTGAATATGGCTCCTGCTGATATTCGTAAAGAAGGTTCCACATTTGATTTACCCATAGCATTGGGGATTATGGCTGCTAGTGATCAGATGAAAAGCGACAAGCTGGGTGATTATATTATACTAGGAGAATTATCACTAGATGGGCATATCCAACCAATGAAAGGGATACTACCCATTGCTATTCAAGCGAAAAAGGAAGGTTTTAAAGGTATCATATTACCAAAAGAAAATGCAGAAGAAGCAGCAATTGTTGGTGGTTTAGATGTTTTTGGTGTCGAAACCTTGTCTGAAGTGATTCATTTTTTGAATGGAAAATCGAGTATAACACCAACTGTTTATAATATTGAAGCAGAGTTTCAGCGTAAATTGGATGATTTTTCAGTTGATTTTAAGGATGTTAAGGGATAAATAAATATTGGATTAATAACTTGATTAACAATTAATTAGTGTAAAAATATATTAACAGTGTCTTATAAGTGGCGTAATATTATTAAATAAATAATATAAATTTAGATCTTTAAGTAGTTTATATTTTAATAATCTGTAAAAGTTGATCGAAAATTGAATTGTAGAATAAAAAAAGAACATTTAATAATTCAATATTGCTTTACTTTTTTCTTAAAAAAAAACACAAATAATTGATTAAATTAATTTATAATTTATTATATTTAAATAAAAAATATTTATGATTTATAGTCTGCAACAATTTTTAGATTTAACTAATGTATCAAGATTTACAAATAAAAATGAAATTGATAAATGCATTTCATTTTACAACATTATTAATGATGATTTAATTGCTGATATATATCAAATTTGCGGTACAGATGGTACAGAATAAATTCATTAGATCTTTTTTTAGAAATAAAAAAAACCATAATATTTTAATTATGGTTTTAACTACTTAAACATTGTTTATATTTTTTTGATTAATACTTCTAATCTAAAACTTTATATTTCAGCAATCTTTTTTATTTGATTTCTTCTTTACAAATTTCCATAAAGTTCCGTGATCTTTAATTTTAGACACATTGAACTTTACGCATAATTCAGAATTTAAAATATGTTTCTCAATATCATCTTTTTGAATGATTGAATTCAAATTCTTTTTCTTGAACGATTTTAATAAAGATTCAAAATCCCAGGAACAAATAATTTCACTTACTTCATCTTTTACAATATTTAGATTTATTAAATCTGAATCAATTGATAGAAAATAATAATTATCATTATAATGAGTTGTATTAAGACTAATTAATGGCGTTTTGAAAGTTTTAACACTATCAATTTCAATACCGAAATTTTCTTTTAATTTGATAATTGCAGATCTTTTTTCTACTTTATTTGGTGATTGATGAAAAGAAATATTTACAATCTTTTTATCTAATTTTTTAACTTGATTTACTTTTTCAACTCTTTGAATGTTTAATAATTGTACTGAATTAACAAATCCACTTGACACACTATAACTCGTTTCCATAATAATAAATTTTAATAATTTTAATAAATAACTTAATGCAACAATTTAGACAATACTATTTCACTTCAATAAAAATTGAATAATAATTCCGGACTTATTAACTCGAATTGTTATGAAGCTTTAGTTAGAGATCTTTTACTTAAAGGAGGTAGATTTTCTACTTTTTCACTTTTTTTAGAAGTCTTTTTTTTGTTCGTCTCTCAATCGCTTATACAAATATAATACGAAAATATATTGAAAAAAAGTGAAAAAAAATTTGCATAATTGCAACTCATTTAAAGTGAGGATTTAATCGATTAAAAAAAAATAAAAATAATTTTAAATAAATTAAAACCTTAATAGTTAGACAGTTAACAATTAATTCTTTAATGGTGAGCGATTTAATTTTATTTATAATTTTGCAAATAAAATCATAATAACGATCATTTAAATCTAACCGTAATGACTAATAGAGAGATAGAAAATTTAATGGCAAAATTTGAAGAATTACAATTTGAAGACTTCATTGAAATTGAAAGTGAAAATAAAAACTCATCAGAATATGAGAGAGGTTTTAATATGGGTGTCGGTTTATGCTTAACGATTTTAGATGAATTAAGAGATAAACTTTAAAATCATAAAACTTGTGTATTTAATTTATTATTAAAAACAGAAACTATTAATATCCATCGAGAATAAATAGAAACAATAAAAAAAACCTCATCAGATGAGGTTTTTTTTTATTGTTTCTAAATATTACAATCTAACCAATCTTCAAACTCAATCCAATTTCCTTCGGTTTCATCCCAAATCGTATTAATCGACCAATTAGGTTTTTTAATCGCTTCAATCCAAATTTTCTTTTCATTTCTAATAGTCCATTCTTCTCCATATCGTTTAGAACACTCCTCCCAAGTATCCTCCATTTGAGATAAACTTATTCTTCTTAATATCTTCCTACCTTCACCAAATTCTTCTACTATATTCTCCATGTTTTTATTGTTATAAATTTCAGTTTTTTTTCTAAAAAGTTAAACTATCATATACATTATGAATTTCTTGTTCTCTAATGCCTAAATATCGTTTTGTAATACTCATACTTGAATGACCGAATAAATCCATCAATAATATTAAACTTTCATTTGAATAATTATTTACTTCCATTACTCTTCTGCCTAATGTTTTTCTAAAAGTATGCGTAGAAACATTTCCATCTAATCTAATTCTATACATTTTGATAATCTCTTTTAGTTTGACATTGACATAAGATTTATCTATTGATTTAGTTCCGTACTTATTTATGAAAATTAATTGCTCTAGATCATTAACTTTTGATTTTTGAACTATTCTACTAACAATATCTTTTAAGTCTTTATTTACCTTAATACTTCTTTGCTTTTGAGTTTTCTTTTCTCTAATATAGAATGTCTCACTATTTAACAAGTCTGAATATTTTAGAGTTAATAAATCTGAAATTCTTAAACCTGTAAAAACTCCAATTGAAATTAATAAGCAGAACTTATAATTCTCATCTTTTTCTAATCTTGTGATTAATGAAATAAAATCATTCCATTCTAAATATGTTGTTGTCGTAGTTGAACCTTTTAAACTCATAATCTTTTTTTTATCAAATATACGGAACTAACTTACACTAACCTAATATATTTGACAAAAGTATAAGTTGAAAAGCATAAAAAAACATAACTAATTGATTGTCAGTTATGTTTAACTTATACTAATAGCAAAAGTATAAGTTCGTACTAAAACAAAAAAAGAAATATAAAATATATCTCCAATATTTAATTTTTACTTCTATTCAATCGTCGATTTGATAATTTTCTCCAAATATTATCAGCTAATTCTATTTCTTCATTGGATAAGCCAAACTAGTTTTTTAAAATATGCTCATTTGTTATTTTTAATAAATCATCTATAAAAGTTGATTGTTATATGAATTTTAGAATAAAAATGATATTGATAAATATATTTCATATTACAACATTATAAATGAAGATTTAATTGCTGATATATATCAAATTTGCGGTACAGATGGCAAAGAATAAATTCATTTAGATCTTTTAATAAATAAAAAAACCATAATATTCTAATTATGGTTTTAACTACTTAAGCATACTTTATATTTTTTTTTAATACTTCACTTAGCATTTCAATTATTAAGTTTTAATGTTTAATTAAATTTTACTTTGAACTTTATTAATTAATTTTTTAATTTCTCTAGCATCAGATTTTGAAAAATTACTAGCTATTATAGAGCCATGGCCTTGGCTTCTTACTATTATTTTAGCTGATAATAAAGAAGTTTCAATATCAATTTGTGTAATATTATTTATCGGTATAGATTTTCTCTCTTTATTAAATACACTTTTTTTCTTTTCCCATGATAGTTCCATGTCATTTATATAGATATGCTCTGGAAAAACTGCATCACCACCACTTGTAATTGAAGATTTAAAACTATGTGACCCTATACTAATTGATTCTTTTACATCGTTTTTAACATTTCTTTCCTCATCTAATTGATAAGATTTTTGTTCTTCTTTTTGTTTTCGTTCTTTTTCTAACTTTTCTAATTTCATTTTTCGCTCAGCTTCAATTTTTTTCCTTTCAATCTCAGCTTCTTTTTCTTTTCTAATTCGGATGCTTTCATGCCTTTCTTTTTCTTCTCTTTCTGCCTTTTCCCATTTATCTCTCAAACGCTTGCTCTCAGCTTCTTTTTCTTTTCTAATTCGGATGCTTTCATGTCTTTCTTTTTCTTCTCTTTCTGCCTTTTCCCATTTATCTCTCAAACGCTTGCTCTCAGCTTCTTTTTCTTTTTCTTCATTTTTAATTTTAATCTCGATATCTTGTTTGTCCGTAAGAACTTTTGGTTCTATTTCATTAAACTCTTTTGACAAGGAAAATAATAAGTTTATAAAATGATCTGTATTTAGAATTGAAGAATATTCTTCAACTGTTTCAATAATTTTTTGATTTATTTTTCTTTTATTCAGTTTAAATAAAGCTTGAATATAAGATTCTACAAATAAAATAGAAGCATTTTCATTACTTGAAAACTTTTCAAAAGTTGTTATTATATCTTCGCTTTCAGCAAGGCCAATCATTTCTTTTAAATGATTTTCATGTAAAAATAAGATACGATTAACATATGTTTTCGAATCTACAAGAACAAAGCCTAATTCTTTATTCAAAAATCTATAACAATAATAAACATTATCTAACTTTTTGATAACTTCTAATTCAATATTTTTAGTTAATTTATTCATGATTAATTCGCGATTGTATAATATTTTTTAGTTGAATATGTTAATAAACTCTTGAAAGCATAATTCACCATATTTTTTCATTTTATCATAAGCATTTGGCAAATCTCTTCTTGGAAATGAATAAGGAATTAAACCTTTTATTTTTTTATTTTTATAATTGATTTCTACCACTCTACAATTTACTTTCTTTTTTAGACCCTCAATCTCAAAAGTTTTTAGGTCATGAAAAATAACTGAATTTAAATGTTTGATATTATATGCGTATAATAAAAAATAAAATTGTTTAGCACCAAACACAACATACTGTCGATCATATTCTATTATAGCATCAAATATTCGAAGTAAATGAGGTTCTAATATATTAAAATTATTTATTGCCAATTTAGTATTATCCATAACACCAATAAATTCTACAGAACAATATGGTATTAATTCAAGTTGCAACTTATTCATTAAAACAGTTTCTTTCGCATCTGCTTTAAGTATGGATTTTTTTTCATTATCTTTTTCATTAACAAAATCAGGTATTGATAATCCTGAATTTTTAAAATGATATAAAAATGCAGCTTGTTTTAAATCAAAATTATCAACTTTATCGTAGTTAATTTTTCCGAAATTAATATGTTTGTGTAAGTATTTTTCTAGGAAATCGTTTAGATTTTTGTAGTTTTTTTTTTCTGATGTATCAAAAGAATATTTAGTATCAATTGCTGAACCTGGATTAAGCATTACAAAAACTGTTTTTGCTTCATAATTTCCTACAAAATACATTGGTGAATAATTAGTAGAAACAAATTTTTTATTAATTGAATTATTTAGATAAATTGCTTTATCTATTTTGTCACTATTAAATAAATCTTCCAAATCTTTTTTGATATCTGTTAAAATAGCTTTCATTTTTTATATTTTAAATTTTAATTCGATTTTCAATAATTTAATTTATTATGTATTTCAATTTTGTTAATGAAAGTTAAATGTTTAACACAACAACTTTTTATTTTCGAAAGGAAAAGTAAATAAAATATATTGATTAAACAATTCGTGTTGATATTCTTAAATAGCCTTTTGAGTCAGTATTTCTTTACAAGATAAATATAGATTAAATTTCTACTTTTACAAAATTTAAGCAAATTTTATAATTATATGATTTATATGTTAAATAATTATTTTCGGCACCTTGCTTTGTTAAATAGTTGTTGTATTGATCTTTATCACTTCTATTAATAAGATCATCAAAATATACATCACTCTCTAAACCGAATACTTTTTTTATATGTTGTCGGAAAATTGATTCTGGTATTGTTGTATCTAAAACAACATGGCAATGAACTCGAACTTCTTCAAGTTCATCTAATTCATAATTACCTTTTGATAAAATTTCATTGTATTCAATTACAAATAAATAATTTAATTTTTCATTAAAATATTGTCTATGCATTGAATTAAAAAGTTTATTAGTTAGTTTAAAATATAAATCTTCTTTGTGTTTTGAATTTGTATATGATAAATCAAATTTGATTATATCGCTTTTTATGTTGTTTTTGCCGTTTTGAGAGATTAAACATTCAAATCCGTAGTTGATATCTTTTACCGCGCTTAAAGTGTCTGTAATACTCTCTTTTGGCTTCTTTTTAATTAATTTCATTTTATTAATTTATTTTATATATTCAACTAAGCGAGAACTTATATGAACTCGCTTAAATTGAATTATTATTTTTTTGATGCTTACAGAATTTGTAAACATTCAGTTTTCTTTTTGTTTTCTCTTTTATTCCAGAGTGAGAGAACTCATTATACACTATTTTAACTTTTCAATTTGCTTTTCAATACTTAATTTTTTGATTTTAAGATTTATAATCTGCTTTTTCTTGTAATCCTTTTCTAATTTTAGTTTATCATTTAATACTTTTATCTTATCATCAATTATTTTTATTTTATTTAAATTCATTTTTTACTTGTAATTTTTCCATCATTAATTTTTCTATTAAGTTAAATAGCATCGTTTCTTCATATAAAAACAAGTTTTTATATTTTAACACCTTGCCATCAATCTTTTTTAATTCTCTTTGAATTTTAGATCTTGAAACTTTTACAATCGCTTTAATTGTTTCGACATCATACATTCTAACATTATTTTCTACGAATATTACCATTTCTTATTTTTTGTTTTTTTGATATTAAATTGATAATTTTTTCAATCAATTTTTCATCTGGTTCATCAAAATCAATTTCGTTTTCATCATCATCTTGTCCTTGATCTTTATTAAGTTTTTTAGATTGTAAACTTTTCTTTAAATCAACCTCATCAATTAATTCATCATCATTTAAATTTGATTCTTCTGCTGTGATTTCATTTTCTAATTCTTCAATTTTTTCTTTATATTTTTCTATTAAATAAAAATTTAAGAAATTAGTTTCTAAATGTTTTCTTTTCATTTTAGTACATTATTTTTTTTGCTGACACGATTTGTATCAGTTATTATATATATCTAAAATGAAAAGTTTGTTTTAGAATTTAAGAAGTATATACAATTATATACATATCTATACACTCATTTTTTATTTAAAAAAATGAGATCAATTGATCACTAAACTGAATAGATAAATACTATATATTCAGTTTAGTGAAATAAGAAATTTAAAATATTATTCTCTTCTATCGTTAATAAAATCAGACATTTTTTTATTTAAATCATCTACTCTTTTATTGTTGAATTGCTGAATATATTTCTGTGTAGTAGATAAATTCTTATGACCTAATGAATTCATAACATCATATAAGTTTAATGACTCACCATTTTCAATCATAAATGAAGCGAAAGAATGTCGAGAAGTATGCGGTTTTACATTTTTTGAAATGCCACATTGCTTTATTAAATATTTTAAGAGAGTTGTATAATACGTTCTTTGACCTATGAATTTTAGATATTGATACGAGTTTATATTACCGAAATTATTTTTCTCGTCTATATCTTTAAAATCATCATCTCTCAACATCGGAAAACAGAAACTTAATTTACACTCACTATCAATAATATAAGCAATTATTTCTTGATAAATTTTATAATTTTCAATTTGAATATTCTCGTTTATATGAGAAATAGTGTTGTTTTGAATTGTGTATATATTCTCTGCAATTATTAAAAGTTCTTGTAAATATTTTAGAACCTCATCTTGTTTTAAAATATTATTAATTTCTACTAAATCTTTTTTGAACTCAATTTTTGATTTTAAACTTTGATCTAATTTGTTATAAAAAACACCAATATTATCATCTTCTTTGAATCCATAACTTTGTTTTAATTCATTAAAACGATTTGTAATTTTATTTTTTATATCATTAATTGAGACCCAAAATATTCCATCAGATTCTTCAAATTTTAGTTTGTATTTTTTATTAATCTCTTTATCAATGTATAATTTCAACTTATAATCTTCATCTACTTTTCGTTCTTTTTCTTCATCAGTTTTAAGACTATCTATTTTATTGATAAGATCATTCGGTAATAAATGAACTGGTATGTAGTTTTTAAGATAATTAAGCGTATTATAATTAATAAGTATATCAATGTATGATTTTGTCTTTATCATTCGTTTTTTTATTCTTATTTCATCTTTTGTTATATAAAAATCATTCCATCTCAATGTTAAAATATCAGAGACTCTTATACCTTGGCAAAAAAGTTGAAATAAAAAATAATTTCTAACATCATCTAATGTATTTGCTCTTCTATATCTTATGTCGTTTAATATTTTCTCATCAGTTATAATTTCACCTTTATGTACGCCACCTCTATAAACTTCTTTTAATTCTGTATTGATAATACTTTTAATCTCTTTAAGTGTTAAAATCGTAATCTCTTGATCTTCTAACTTGTTGTTTAACAAGTGAAAAGGATCAAAATCATATTTAAAAATCCTTTCTTTTATTGCTTTATTATATAATGCATGAAATGATTTGAATTTATATGTAATTGTATTATTTTGATTTCCTTTTTTAATCAGCCAGAGTTTAAAATTTTCAAGAAAATCAAGATTTATATCTATAAATTTTATATCAGAATCATTATATTTTTCAGTGTTAAACTGAACTAATAAATTTTTAATGTTAGTGTATTTTTGTTTAGTTCCTATATTAACTACTCGATCAATAATTTTATTTACAAATTCAATAAATGATTTCTTGTCATCATTTATATAAAGCATAGAATTGCCTTTACTTTTTATCGTAGAAATATGTTTTTCAATGTAGTTATTGTATTCTTCGTGTTTTGAAAAACTTGCTCGAATTCTTTCTGTTTTAACATTGAAATATTTCTTTTCTATTGGTGGCAATTTTAATGATCTTAATACAGTTTTATTGCCTATTCGTGTTGATATTCTCAAATAGCCTTTTGAGTCAGTAGGTTTTTTAAATTTTAAAATAATTCGAACTGAATTCATAAAAGTTTCTTATTAGTGTCTAACTATTTTACTAAAATATACATTGTTTAACAAATATAAAATAAATAAATCATTATATATCAGTAATATGAATATTTCTTATATAATATCTTAAAGACGTGAAGGGTCAACAAAATATTAAACGTTCTTTCGAGATAGCAGCAGCAGGTGGGCACAATGTCATACTAATTGGCCCTCCTGGTGCAGGAAAGTCTATGTTAGCGAAACGTTTACCTACTATTTTGCCTCCAATGAGTATGGAAGAAGCATTAGAAACGACTAAAATTCATAGTGTTGCGGGTAAAATGGGTAAAAAGATTGGATTAGTAACAGAACGGCCTTTTCGTAAACCTCATCATACCATTTCAGATGTTGCTTTGGTAGGAGGAGGTGGGTATCCCCAGCCAGGTGAGATTTCATTAGCTCATAATGGAGTTTTATTTTTAGACGAATTACCTGAATATAAACGTACTGTACTAGAAGTTATGCGACAACCATTGGAGGATCGCAATGTAACTATTTCAAGAGCAAAGTTTACGGTAGATTATCCTGCAGGATTTATGCTAATTGCTGCAATGAATCCGTGTCCGTGTGGATATTATAATCATCCAGATAAAGCATGTGTTTGTGGTTCAGGCGTAGTTCAAAAATATCTAAATAGAATTTCAGGTCCATTATTAGATCGTATAGATTTACATGTTGAGGTAGTTCCAATTTCGTACGACGAATTAACGTATGCTTCAGCGACAGAAGGCAGTAAGGAGATTCGTGAGCGAGTGATTGAAGCACGATTGCTTCAAAAATTACGATTTGAAAAATCAGAAGGGGTTTATAGTAATGCGCAAATGTCAAGTAAAGACTTGGAAAGATTTTGTGTTTTATCAGATGATTCAAAGCAAGTGCTTAAAAATGCAATGGATCGATTGGGATTGTCAGCACGAGCTTATGATCGCATATTGAAGGTATCGAGAACAATTGCAGATTTAGAAAAGTCAGAACAAATAGCGGTTACACATATTTCAGAAGCGATACAATTTAGGAGTTTAGATCGTACAGGTTGGGCTGGTTAATGTAACTTTTTAAGGAAGTGGTCGTACATAAACGTAAATTAAATGATCCGTAGTATGTTATTTTTCCGTAGAACGCTTTTATATCTATTCTTTCTTTTTTCATTTTCTATATCATCTATAGCACAATCGAAGACGAAAAAAGAAATTGAAGAAAAAAATGCTCGTAGGTTAGATAGTTTATTACTTATTAATAACTTAAAAAGCCAACAGCTTGAAAAGTTGACAGTTGAGAATAAGCGATTGCAAGCAGCACTCTATACTACTAAAGAACAAAGTGTTTCGTCTAAAGATAAATCGATTGAGTTAGAAGATAAATTAGCCAAACAGCAACTTGAAATTAAGCGTCAAAAAACTGAGATTGATAATTTACACCTGAAAATTAAACAGTTAGAGTCACAATTACACGTTGTAACTAAAGCTAATGCCGCTGGTACTCAGGTTACTACTTCGGGAGCAAACAATGTAGTTGCGCCTCCTACAATTCATACAGTAAAGATTGGTTCACAAACATGGATGACTACGAATTTAAATGTTACAAAATTTAGAAATGGAGATCCAATTCTAGAGGCACAAACTGAAGCGGAATGGGAAAATGCCGGAAAGAAAAAAATTCCAGCATGGTGTTATTATGATAATGATCCTAAATTGGATAAGAAATCTGGAAAATTATACAATTGGTATGCAGTGAATGATCCTAGAGGGATAGCACCAGAAGGTTTCCATGTTCCAAACGAAGAAGATTGGAATCAGTTGATTAATCAGTTGGGGGGAGAAGAAGTTGCAGCACCTAAAATGCGTTTTGGTAGAGAATGGGGAGATTCAATTACTATTTCCCATGCAAAGGGAAATTTTGCTGCAGTACCAACAGGGTGGAGAAAAGTTGCAGATGATGGAACGGGATTCACTAGTGAAGGAGCTTATTGGTGGTGTGCAACCCCGTTGTCATTGAAGTTTGCTTGGACAAGATATGTTTTGTTTTTTTCGAAGGAAGTTAAGAGTTATTGTTATAACAAAGCAAGTGGATTAGCAGTACGATGTGTTAAAGATTAATGCCTTGAAAAGCTAATTTAACGATATCTTCAAGTAGGATATTTTGATCCGCGAGAATTAATTCTTTGTTCTTATTGTCTATGATTAATACTTCTTTAGTGTGTCTTAAACATAATTCAATATCATGTGAACTAAGAATTATACACTTATTTTCTTTTTTGCTGATTTCGTTCAATAAATTTAGAACTTTTATTTTGTTTTCGTAATCAAGAAAAGCTAGAGGTTCATCTAATAATATTATTTCTGTTTCTTGCGCTAATGCCCTACCGATACTTGCAATTTGTCGTTCTCCATCACTCAATTTTGTAGTGTCGATAGCGCTTAAATGTTGAATATCTAACAATTTTATTATCTTATCAACGATTAGGTTGTCATCATTGTTTAGTTTACCCAAAAAGTTTGTATAAGGTGCTCTACCTAATGCTATATATTCACGTGTATTTAGAAATTCAACTCCTTCAAATTTCGAAGCAACAAAGGCGATTTGTTTATTTAGTTGTAGTGTATATTTTAATTGAATAATACCTTTTAGGGGTGGAATTGTCCCCATTATCGTATTCAGAAAGGTAGATTTGCCAATACCATTTTTGCCAATAAGTGTATATAATTTGCCTTTTTCTAGTTGTATATTAGAAATTTTAAAAAGAGTTTCTATTCTACCAATATGAACGTTTTGAAAGTTAAGCATGTATTTTTTTTCTAAGAAGTATCCAAATAACGATAGGTGCACCAAAAATTGCGGTAATACTATTAAGTGGCATAATAATTAATGGCTCTAACCAGTATATTATTAAATCACAGATTAACATCACTGTTCCGCCTAATAATGCACAACCAAGAATTAATTTGTTGTGATTTTGGGTTTTGAATAATAGTTTAACCATGTTTGGAACGGCTAAACCGATGAATGATATTGGTCCACAGTATGCTGTTACAAGTCCTGTAAAAACTGCAGTAATAGAAATTATCAGAATACGAATTTGTTTTGTTTTTAAACCTAAATAATTAGCGTTTTTTTCTCCTAAAACTAAAAGATTTAATGGTTTGATAATTAATAGTAAAGAAGCGAATAACAACAAGAAGCAGCTTCCAATTATTGGGATTTGATCAGATGTTACTTGCTGAATAGAGCCGAATCCCCAAATTGTAAATGCTTTTAGAGCATTAGGATCAGCTGACATTTGGATGACTTGAATGAACGATGAGGTGAAGCTAGTTAACATTACACCGATAATTAACAAAGAAATTTGCGATTTTACAATTTTGCTAAATAAAAGAATTATGATAGAGAAAACGATTGCTCCAACTATCGCAGAACTGATTAACCCAAAAGAAGATGCAAAGAACGTACCACCAATCATTATACTGAATGCGACAAACAAACTTGAACCTGTGGATATACCTAATATTGAAGGTCCTGCCAACGGATTGTTAAAATATGTTTGCATAAGCAATCCAGCAATAGATAAAGAAACTCCTGCAATTATCGCTGTTATTGTACGGGGAATTCTCAATTCACAAAGTATAATATGTTCTTGGTTATTGCTATCGTAATTAAAGATAGAATCAATAAATTGATTAAAATGTATGTTAAAATCCCCCCCATTTAAATGGATAAGTATGAATACTATGAATGCAATTATTAGACTAGTAAATAATAGATTCGATTTATACATTTTTTAATTTTTTGTAAAAATAGAGTTTTCCGTGGTATTCATTCGGATGACTAATAATAATTAAATCATTTAACAATTTATGTGGTTCAATGGCGCTATTCTCCCAGAAGAAATTTTGGTTTTGAGAATAGCAATATGTATTATTTTTTTTTAGAGCGTTAAAATTCGCATAACGTTTATTGAAAGCAAGGAGTTCTTTTCTGCTTGGCGCCCCAGGATTAATCCAATAAGTAGCGTTTTGGAAGGATCTAATAACTTTCTCTAGTGATATTGAGTAACTTCCAATCCCTTTCGTTTGTTTTGCAACATAGTTAATTTTAGCATCTGAGAATAGTTTGCCTAAATAACTTTCACCTGCAGGCATATACCAATTATCTCCAATCAGACTACCTGACAACAATTGGTTAGAAAATGGTAATTTTTGTGCTTGTGTTTTCAGGTTTGTATATTCTTTTTTTATTCTATTGAAGTAGGTGTTAGCTTCTTTGCTTTTATTGGTTAATATTCCGAAAAATTTAATCCATTCGGCTTTACCTAATGGATCGCTTTCCTTCCAATCATAATTTGCAATAGGAGTAATTTGCAATTTCATAAATTTACGCTCATTTGCTATTGCTTTGCCAAATCCAGAATACATTAGTATGTCAGCTTTTGTTTTTGTAATACTTTCAGGATTAATTGTTTCTATATTTCCAACAACCGAAATTTGTTGTTTTTTAACTTTGTTTAGTATAAACTTATTGGATATATAATTAGGGTTATCTAAACCTTTTACAGTAGTTAAGGCATTGATTTTGTTAAGCATACCAATTTGAGTACTCGATAAACAAATAAAGCCCTTTATAGGAGTTTGTATGTATATTGCTGTTGTTTTCTGTGTAGGTCTACATTGCTCTCTTGAATAGCAAATTAATCTTTTTTCGATGCATTTATTTTCCGGGTTAATTATTTGAATTTCAGTATACTTTTTTTGCTTAAAAATTTTAAAGTTTTGAGCATATTCAACTTCATTTTTCGTATTTGTATAAGGAGGCGTAGTGATGTTTATAGATTTATCACAGGAAAACAAAACGAATAAGCACAATAGATTCAATAATAACTTCATGGTTCAAAGATACTAATAACCATAATTTTGAAGGTAATTCATTTTGAAAAGCTTAAATTTGTTTAGCAATACAATTTAAGTAGTGCTTACAAGATGTGATTATGAAGTTTGAAGATTATAGGATTTCGGAGATAATAAAAAAACAATTAGATCTGTTAGGATATGTTCGACCTACGGATATACAGTTCAAGGCGATAGATCCAATTTTAAAAGGGGAAGATGTGTTAGCTATTGCCCAAACTGGTACAGGGAAAACAGCAGCTTTTGTTATACCAATTGTAGAGTTATTGTGTACTCGTTTTAAAAGACACAAAAAGACAGAAGGAGTAACTTGTTTAGTATTAGCACCAACAAGAGAATTAGCGCTGCAAATAACAGGGGTATTCCAAAAGATTGGGAAAGGTTCTAATGTAGTTAGTGCGTGTATTTTTGGTGGAGTTGAACAAGATCCTCAAATTTCTAAATTGAACTCCGGTGTAGATGTTTTGGTTGCAACTCCGGGAAGAATGTTTGATTTAGTTTCACAAGGTCATTTGGATATTAGCAACGTAAAAATCTTGTGCATAGACGAAGCAGATTTAATGCTTGATTTAGGTTTTATTAAAGATATCAATGATTTAATGAAGCATATACCTTCGAAAAGGCAAACGCTTTTTTTCTCTGCAACAATCACCAAAAAGATTAAAGAATTAGCATATTCAGTTGTTAGAAATGCTATTAGAATACAGATTTCACCTAAAAATCCTGTAGCTAAAAATATTACTCATGCAGTTGTTTTCGTCGAGATGGATGACAAACGTTTCTTCTTAGAGAATGTGTTGAAAGAGTATGAGGGATCAAAGTTTGTTGTTTTTGTTCGTACCAAAGTGAGAGCAGAACGTGTTGTAGCAGCGATGGAGAGAGTGCAAGTTAAAAGTGAATTTTTACATGGTGGATTAGATCAAAAAGAACGTTTTGCGATTTTAGATCGTTTTCGTTCAGGCGAGAATATGGTTTTGATTACTACGGATGTTGCGTCAAGAGGGATTGATATTCCTGATGTTGAATATGTAATCAATTATGATTTGCCAGATGTTGCTGAAAACTATGTACACAGGGTTGGTAGAACAGGAAGGGGCAATAAAAAAGGCCAGGCGTTGGCATTTTGTAGTACTGAAGAGATTCCTTTTTTAGAGGAGATTGAAGTTTATACAGGTGAAGCAATTGAACGTTATGAATTGGACAAAGGGGAATATATGGACATCTTAAAGGACACAGAAGATGGAAATTACAATTGGCAAAAATTGATAAAAGATGCCAATAAAGAAGAAGGTAAAGAAGAAGAATGGTAGTTAAAACGTTAAATATGAAGCAATTATTTTTTTTGTATGTAATCTTGTTGAGTTCATTTAATACGATAGCACAAATTCGAAGATGTCGATTTGATGAGTTACATAAGGAACGTATTCAACAACATCCAGAATTTTACCGTAAGTCAATTGAAAATGAAATTAAAATACAGCAAAACATTTTTAATCAGATGTATAAGCGTAAAGAAATTTTAATTCCTGTAGTTGTACATGTTCTTTATAATACTGATTTAGAAAATATTTCAGATGAACAAATTAATTCACAGATTGATGTATTAAATCAAGATTATAATAAATTGAATAGTGATACATTACTCAAAACGCATCCATTTTATTCTCAAGTAGGATCAATTGATATTAAATTTCATTTAGCTACGATAGATCCTTCGAATAATTCTACCAACGGGATAACTAGAACGAAGACCTCTAAAGTTTCTTGGTCTGAATCCGATATATCAAATGATAATATGAAATTTTCATCATCTGGAGGGATTGATAATTGGAATCCTAAAAAATATTTAAATATATACGTTGTTAGATTTGATACAGCTGCAGCACTTTTAGGATATGCTTATCCTCCTGAGGACTTAGCTAATTTCCCTGAAACTGATGGGGTCGTAATTGATTTTAGAGCATTCGGTACAATTGGAACCGCAGGGATTGAAGGGTACGATGCTTACAAATTAGGTAGAACTACAACACATGAAGTCGGACATTGGCTTGATTTAATACATATTTGGGGGGATAAAGTATTAGCCACTGATAAAGTATGCGGTGATGATAAAGTTTCTGATACACCTCCAGCTGAAGGAAATAATTCCGGTAATCCTACATTTCCATGGAGACCAAATAATAAGTGCGGTTCAGGGGTAAATGGAGAAATGTATATGAACTATATGGATTATGTACATGATAAATCAATGAAAATGTTTACGAAAGGTCAAACATCAAGAATGAATGCGGCAGTCAGTTTATATAGATCTGAAATATTGAATAATGCAGATGTAAAAGTGACAAGTATAGGTATTAATTCATCGAATAATAACTATGAAATAAAAAGTCCGACAACTATTCTTAATTTATCTGTTTCTATTCTTCCTATTGAAGCAACTAATAAATCAGTAAAATGGTCTGTAATGCCAGATAGTGTTGCTTCAATTGATCAGACTGGTAAACTTACAGTGAAAAAAAATGGCAAAGTTGAAGTTAGTGTGGCTACGTTAGATGGTTCATTACTCTCCGATAAAAAAACAATTACAATATCTGGTTTTGATACTGTTAAGGTTAGCAAGATTGATATTATATCAGACTCTAATAACTTTACAATCAATGCTCCTAACACGCAATTATTTTTAAAAGCAGCTGTATATCCTATAAATGCAACCTATCCAAAAGTAAAATGGAGTATATTTCCAGATACTGTTGCTACTATTGATTCATTGGGCAGGGTTATCGCTCTAAAAAATGGATCTGTGATAGTAACTGCCTTTGCTTTAGATGGTTCTGGAGTATTTACTTCTGATACAATTAATATAATTGGTTTTGATAAGTTAAAAGTCACTAATAACGATTATTTAAAGCATATTGAATTTTATCCTAATCCTGTAATTGATATTCTTCATATAGAGTTACTCAATCAAGCTAATTTTGATATGTCGGTTAAAGATATGCTTGGTAATATTCGAATGAAAAATTCCTTTGTGAAAACTCAATATATCGCACTTGATGTTAACAGTTTGTCTTCGGGGTGCTATTATTTAGAGTTCATTATAAATGGAAATACTTTGAATCGTAAATTCATTAAGTACTAGAATGATATCAAGATTATTTTTTCTAATTTCCGTTTTTTTATTAAGTTGTTCGGTAATTAAGAAAACACAGATTGCCAATGATTGTATTTTATATGTTTCATTTATTAGTACGGGTGCAGGAATAGATAGAGAGGCAAAACAGAATGTGTTATCTTTCATAGAAAATTATAATAAAGTACATAATTTATCGATTGTATATGAAACGATTCGATGGGGAAGAGAAGGTGAGGTTGATTTTTGTTTTCGATTAAATGAACTAAAAAAAGGTAAACAAAATAAATTTATTCAAGACATGAGAGAATTAGTTAAGAATAGGGAAGGTGTTAGAATTTCAGAAAATACTGAAAAAAGAAAAGGGCTGTCTATCAAATAAACAGCCCTATATTCAATCTATTATTTTATTAATGCTGATGTCCGTGTTCACCGTGAACATGACCATGCGCTAATTCTTCTTCAGTAGCAGGACGAATATCTAAAATTTCACCTTCGAAATGTAAATCTGTACCAGCTAATGGGTGGTTAAAGTCCATTTTTAC
>CANGHE010000042.1 GCA_947453545.1 Flavobacteriia bacterium | reverse complement strand
GATTCCAATTCATTGATTTTATCTGTCATGTCTATCTCTGTAGTCTGACCGATTTGCTTAGTTTGAGCTATTTGCTCTTCTAATGCTTTGATTGGTTCTTCAAAATCCAAATATGTTGCCATAATTATAAAATTGTGAGCGCGAAGTTACAAATTTTGTTGTTAACCATTACCTTTACAGCATGATATTATTTCCTCCTTGTAAAATCAATTTAGGTTTACATGTGTTATGTAAACGTGATGATGGGTACCATGCAATAGAAACGTGCATGTATCCTGTTCCTATTTATGATATTCTTGAGATAATACCAAGCAAAGAATTTGAATTTACAAGCTCCGGAATTCCAATTCCGGGAGAAGCTTCATCTAATTTGTGTGTAAAAGCATTTCAAATATTACAAGAAAAGTTCAGTATACCTAATGTTAAAATTCATCTCCACAAAGTTATTCCTATGGGTGGTGGTTTAGGCGGTGGTTCATCTGATGGAAGTTACGTACTTCTTGGATTGAATGAATTATTCAATTTGAATCTATCGAATATTGAATTACAACAATTTGCAGCTAAACTAGGTAGTGATTGTCCATTTTTCATCGAAAACACAGCACAAATTGCAACAGGTAGAGGTGAAATTCTTGAACCTTTTCCACTCAATTTAAAAGGTTATTTTTTAAAAATAATCAATCTAGGAATTCACGTTTCAACTCAAGAGGCATACGTAGGAGTAACATTTTATAAAGGTTATGTAAACGTAAAAACGATTCTCGAAAACGATTCTATTGAAAATTACAAATCAACACTATATAATAGTTTCGAACATTCAATCTTTACCAAACATCCTATCCTATCAGAATTAAAAAACGTGTTGTATTATGAAGGTGCGACTTATGCTGCAATGACTGGTAGTGGATCAACCTTATTTGCCATATATAAAGAAAAACCTTCTGATACAGAGTTCAACCACCCAATTCAATTTCAAGAAATAGTTGAATTATAGCAAAAACTAATTACAATTTGTTGCAATAATTTGCAATGCTTCTTTGTATCCTAAGTTCGCTGCATTGTGCCAATCCAAGCAAGCACCATTCTTATCATTATTTTTCAATTTCGCCTCACCACGTTGAACATAAATCAAAGGATTATTAGGTTCTTTTTCCAATACTTTATCGCAGTCAATAATTGCATCTGCATATTTCTGCATTTGCATCTTTACAAAAATATTGTTACGATAAATTTCAATATTTCTAGAATCAAGTTCTAATGCCTTATTGTTATCTAATAACGCACCTCTGTAATCTCCTAATTCTGCCCTCACCAATGAACGCTCAACATAAGCATTAACAAAATTCACATTCAAATCGATTGCCTGAGTAAAATCCTCTATAGCAATAATATAATTTCGCATTTTTCTGCTTGCTAATCCTCTTGCAAAGAAATTTTCAGCGTTTGATGAATCTAATGTTATAGCCTTTGTTAAAAATGTAATAGCTTCAACATAATCACCTAATTCAACTTTCAACTTCCCCAAATAACAATATGGAAGTGAGGCATTAGTATCTTTTTTTTGAACAAATAAAAAGTCATGCAATGCTGATTTAAAATCACCAGATCTCATAAAAGCATCGCCTCTTCTTAAATATAAATCTGTCCAAGTTGTATCAACTAATAGTACCCTATTGTAATCCTCTATAGCTGAAGTGAAATTACTCACCTCTTTCTTCAAATCTGCCCTATTCACAATAGCGTCTAAAAACTCTGGATCAATATCAATCGCTCTATTATAATCTGCAATTGCACCAAATTTATCACCCAATTGTGCGTAAATTTCAGCGCGATAAAAATAGGAATATAAATGTTTTTTATCCAAAGAAATCACTTTATCGAAATCGGTTAATGCTTCCTTATTTCTTTTTTCTTCTCTATAAGCTAACGCTCTACTATAATATGCATTAGCATCATTAGGAGAGAGTTCAATAGACAAACTAAAATCTTCAATCGCAGCTTCATACCTCTTAAGCTTCATATTTAATGCTCCCTTATTCCTGTATGCTTTTTCATATGTAGAATCAATTAAAATGCATTTATTATAATCTTCAATAGCATCCCTATAATTACCAATCTCAGCTTTTGCTTGAGCTCTATTAAAATATGCAGCTATAAACATTGTGTCAATTTTCAGTGCATTATCAAAATCTGTAATCGAACCTGCATAATTACGCAACATATGCTGAGTATTTCCTCTATTAAAATAAGCAAGTGTATTTGAAGTATCTAACTCAGTCGCCTTTGTAAAATCGACTAAAGCTTCTCTATACTCTCCAATTTCAGACTTCGCTATCCCCCTATTCATAAAATAATTCGAACGAGTCCCGTCTATGGCAATTGCTTTTGTAAAATCTTCAATAGCCCCAACAAAGTCTTTGGAATCTAATTTTGTATTAGCAATATTGAAATAATCCAAAGCACTTTGAGAATAAACTATAATATTACTAAGTGATAAAAAAAGTAAGAATAAAACCGATTTCATAATTTTGATATTAATTTCAATATTCTATATACAAAAATAAGCAAATAAAATTTAGGATTTTTTTGAGATCGGAAATTAGACATTAAGTTTAATCACTACAATAAAAAATAATTATAATTAATAAGTAATATTTACAACAAACTAATTTGAATATTTAACATCCCATAAAAACAGTGCATGAGCGGGCACTGAAGTTTTCGCTTCACAGCGATCTTTTTTTGCTATAATTTGCAACAAATCCTCTACCGTTATTTTACCCAACCCTATTTCTAAAAGAGTACCAACCGTGGCTCTAACCATATTTCTCAAAAACCGATCAGCAGTTATCTCAAAGTAAAAGTTACCTTTTTCATATTCGATCCAAATAGCACT
Source organism: Flavobacteriia bacterium (assembly GCA_947453545.1). Taxonomy (GTDB): domain Bacteria; phylum Bacteroidota; class Bacteroidia; order Flavobacteriales_D; family Crocinitomicaceae; genus CANHVK01. The sequence continues at coordinate 16,001 of CANGHE010000042.1, read as the reverse complement.
TGTGACTGTACATATATTCGTAAAAACATCTGTATGTAATTTTGAAAAAGAAGTAAAATCCTGTTTACCTAGCAAATAAACAGCGGCCTGATTCATTGCTTCAACATTAAGTTTTTTATTTAAATACAAACTCCGATCATATAAAAATGAATCTTTTTCAGTGTGAACAAAATAACGATATGTTCTTGCTTTAGCGCTAAATCGCGCATGAAAATTTTCAATCGTTTCAGTAATTGAAAAAATGCTAATACTATTCGGAAGTATACGATTAAGTTTATACTTAAGTATTTCTGATTCCCACTTTAATGGTAAATCAACGTGTAAAACATAATATTTAGCATGCACCCCTGTATCCGTTCTACCACATCCAACAACAGAAAACAAATGCCCATCAAACAATTTCGAAATTGCTTTTTCTATTTCTTCTTGAACGGATATTTGTCTTGGCTGACGTTGCCAACCAAAATAGGAAGTTCCATTATAACTTAGCTCAAACTTATAACGTTGCATCTATTATATAATATTAACCTCACGTTCTAATTCAATACCGAACTTATTTTTGACGTCTTGAATTAATGCTATAGATAGATCGAAGACCTCTTGTCCGGTTGCAGTACCATAATTAACCAAAACCAACGCTTGATTTACATGGACTCCACAATCCCCAATTCTTTTTCCTTTCCATCCTGCTGTTTCAATTAACCAACCTGCTGGTATTTTAACAAAACCATCATTTACGGGATATGATGGGGCTGATGGATATGAAGAAAGTAATGTTTGGTGGATTGAAATTGGTACTACAGGATTTTTAAAAAAACTACCTGCATTACCTAGTACTTTTGGATCTGGTAATTTGCTTTGACGAATTGCAATAACAGCATTACTTACATCTTTAATCGAAGGATTTAAAATTCCTTTATTAGCTAATTCCGAATCAATAGCACCATATTTCGTATTCAACGATTTTAACAAAGACAATTTGAAAGTTACTGAAGTAATAATGTATTTACCTTTTAATGCTCTCTTGAAAACACTCTCTCTATAACCAAAAGAACATTCTTCATTGGTAAACATGCGGATTTCCCCAGTCTCTATCTCTAAAGCTTCTAAACTCTCAAAAACATCTTTAATCTCTACTCCATATGCCCCTATATTTTGCATTGGACTCGCACCAACACTTCCTGGTATTAAAGACATATTCTCAACACCATAATATTCATTTTCCACACAGAACATCACAAAGTCATGCCAGTTCTCACCTCCACCAACTTTCAGTATAATTTCATCATCTGACTTTGAAACAATATCTATTCCTTTGATTTCATTTTTCAGTACAAACGCATCAATATTTTTTGTCAACAATAAATTACTACCGCCACCTAATATAAGTAATCCTTTATCCGTTGTTTTTATTAATTTAATTAATTCATCAACAGATGAAAACGTTGCAAAACCACTCGCTATGGCGTTAATGCCAAAAGTGGTGTATGGCTTCAAATTTATATTTTCTTGAATCATCATTTCCCTTCTATTTATTCTAAGGTGTATTCAATTGGTAATCTCATCTGAATCCCATTGTATGACTCCAAACGCTGTAATTCAGACCAATATTTTCGAATATAACTTGGTAATTTAGTGGAGACTAACATCTTGCTTTTTTTATCTTTTTTCATTGACTCAAATTGATCAACCAACTCTTCAAAAGGATCCAATTCCTTCAATGGCCAGTATTTCAATCGAACATCTTTAATGTTTTTCTTTTTAGCAGCATAATTGATAGCGTCTTTTAGTCCTCCCAATTCATCTACCAAGCCTATTTTCTTGGCATCAGAACCAGTCCACACCCTCCCTCTTGCAATTTTATGTACTTGACTCATTGTGAGGTTTCTACCTTCAGAAACACGTCCTAAAAACTGATTGTAAATCACATCAACTTCTGTTTGAATGATTCCTATTTCTTTCGGAGACAGCTTCTTATTGGTAGACAAAACAGCATGAGGTCCTGTACTAACATTATCGAAAGTAATCCCTAATTTATCTTCAAAAAATTTACCTGTAAAAGGTATCAAACCAAATACACCGATTGAACCAGTGATTGTTGTTGGTTGTGCAAATATATATGAAGCAGGGCAAGCAATAAAATAACCACCAGAAGCAGCTACATCACCCATCGAAACAACAACAGTTTTAGCCTTGTTAGCTAAATAAACTTCCCTCCAAATAATGTCACTCGCGAGAGCTGATCCCCCTGGACTATTTACACGCAAAACAATTGTTTTGATATTTTTGTCTAATCTCGCTTCTCTAATGTAAGTTGCAATATTATCCGAACTCAATTCATCACCTGCAACATCAATTCCTCCTTCAGCAAGTATCACAGCAACATTTGGTTTATCAACCGCTTTCAAAGATTGGTCTTTATAAAAATTAGAGCGCGCATATTTTTCAAAATCATAGAACTTAATATCTTCAATAGTTTTTGCTTTTACTTTGCCTTTAAGAATTTCTAACACTTCATCATGATAGACTACCTTATTAAAAAAACGATGTTTTTGAGCTTCATTTGCTGAATTTACACTCGCATTCAAAGCTAAATCACGAAGTTTAGCAGAATCAACATGAATACTTTGAGAAATATCATTTCTTATGGTAGCCCACACTTGATTTAAAATACGTTGTGTTTGAAACCTACTAGAATCAGACATTTGTGAAAACAAGAACGGTTCTACAGCACTCTTAAAGTGATTCTCACGCCCTCTTATTACTTGCATTTCGACTCCCAATTTATCCAACATGTTCTTAAAATAATTATACTGAGATCCTAAACCTAAAAACTCGATTCGAGTAGTTGGAAACGCATAATTTTCTTTTATTGCTGAAGTAAGATAAAATTGTTTTAATGTAATTAACTCCCCAGCACTATATGCAACTACAAATTTTCCTGAGTTTTGAAAATGTATCAATGCTTCACGCAATTCTCTTGCTGTACTTACACCACAATTTAAACCATCTAATTCAACATAAACCCCACTAATGTTTTCATCTTTTTCAGCTTTCTCAAGGCCATATAACAAGTCACTCAAACCCGTTTTACGCTCAATAGAAAAAGAGTAAGGATCTAGTTGAGCATCACTATTTTCAGCTATTACTCCCTTTAGTGACATTTTCAGTATCGTCTTCTTTTCAAACGAATCATCTTTGTCTCCAGAAAAAACTGCTATAATCCCTCCAACTACACCAAAAAAGAACATTACCCATACAATAAAGGCAATCAAAACAGCAACTAGTGTTGGCCAAAATATTTTCCAAAAAGATATTTTATTTTCGTTCATTTTAACATTTTTGAACAAATGTACATAAACATAGATTTATATAAGTGTAACAATCTTATTTCTTTCAACGTAAATTTGTACATTAACTAATATTTAAATTCTTTAGATTGCATAATAAAGTATACATCAGTTTAGGTAGTAATCTTGGAGATAAAATATCCAACATAAAAAAAGCAATTGAATTAATTAATAATAATTCAGGAAACGTAATTTCTATAGCTCCTTTATATTCATCTGAACCGTGGGGTTTTGAATCAACAGAAAACTTTCTTAACACAGCAATTGAAATTGAAACAAAATTGAATCCATTCGAACTAATTAAAACTCTTCAAATAATAGAAAAAGAACTTGGTCGCATTAAGAATGATGATTTAACTTATTCTAATAGAACGATTGACTTAGATATTGTTTTTTTTAATTCTAAAATAATAAATAATAAAATTCTTAAAATACCTCATCCACATCTATACAATAGAAGATTTGTACTTCTTCCTTTAAGTCAAATTGCACATGATTTTATCGATCCACTAACTAATAAATCAATCCATAAACTATTAAATGAATGTAGTGATACTTCAGAATTAGAAGTAACAAACTAAAGCAAAAAACAAGTGAAAGAAATCAAAGTGTAACTTTCCTAATTTTATTCCGTATCATTGTATTTAGTATATAGTATAGAATAGTATCAATATAGAAAGATGAAAAATCACAGTATCAAAAGCATAGCAACGTTAACGATTGCTGGTTCATTAGTTGCAAGTTGTAACTTATTGAAGGACTTAAATTACACAGTTACTCCAAGCCCATTAGAAATGCATGGTGATTCAGTACGTGTAAAAGTAGATGTAACTTTCCCTGCAAAAGGAATAAAAAAGAAAGCATCCGTAGAAATCACACCAATGCTTGGTAACACTGCTCTAAATTCTGTTACAGTACTAGGTGAAAAAGCTACAGGAAATGGAACAACAATTTTGTACAAACCAGGAGGTATAGTTAGTTACGAAGATGTGGTTGCATACAAACCTGAATTCGAAGTTTCTGAATTAACAGTTTCAGGCAGAGTGATGAAAGGTGGTATTGAGAAAATGATTACTCCCTCTAAAAAAATTGCTGATGGAACGATTATCACCCCTTACCTAGTAAACAAAGACTTTAAAGTTGCTTCCGAAAAAGACAATCATAAAAATGTTCGTGAAGAAGTTTATACTGCACAAGTAAATTACTTGAAAGGAAAATCTGACTTACAACCTGCTGAACTTGATAAAGAATCATTAAAAAGTTTTGAAAAATGGTTAGCGGATGCTCAAAACAATCCTAAAATCAAAATCAAGTCAATAAGTGTAACGGGGTACGCTTCACCTGAAGGAGAAGAAAACAAAAACAATACCTTATCTACAGACAGAGCTAACACAGGTAAAAATACAGCAATTGATTTAGCGAAAAAATCTAAAAATGACGCTGCTCAAAAAGAGATCTACACATTGTTAGGTCGTGGAGAAGATTACGAAGGATTCAAAGTAGAATTAGAAAAATCTGCAATGAACCAAGATGAAAAGCAATTAGTTATTCGTGTATTGGAAATGTATAAAGATCCTATCCAACGTGAAACTGAGATGCGTAATATGGCTAAAACATTTACTTACTTAGATCAAAATGTTTTCCCTAAATTACGTAGAGCTGAAATCAAAGTAACTTTTGAAACGACAGGACACACTGACGAGTTATACTTGATTATTGCTAAAACAAATCCTGAAAAATTAAGTGTAGAAGAATTATTGTACGCTGCATCAATTCAAAAAGATGCAAATGAAAGAGCATTAATCTATGCTGCTACAGAAAGTTTATACCCAACTGACTTTAGAGCTTCTAACAACTTAGGTGTTTTATTATACAGCCAAGGAAAATTAACAGAAGCAGAAGCGAAATTTGAAAAAGCTAATAACATCAAAGAAAACGGTGTAACAAAAAATAACTTAGCTGCAATTGCGGGTGCTAAGGGTGATTTCAAAAAAGCTAAAGCGTTATTAGCAAAAGCAAGTGGTGCTGGAGCTGAGGGTAACTACAACAAAGGGATCATTAGTATTGTTGAAGGAAACTATGCGGATGCTGTTTCTAATTTAGGAGAAGTTAAATCATTCAATAAAGCATTAGCACAAGTATTAAACAAAGATTTCGAAGGAGCTAAAGCTACATTAGAAGCTTCTGAAGATAAAGCTAGTGCTCAAGGATTTTACATAAAAGCTATTATTGCATCAAGAACAGATAAAGCAGATGACGCGGTGGCAAGTTTAAAATCTGCTATTGAAAAAGACGCAAGCTTTAAAACAAAAGCAGCAAAAGACCGTGAATTTTTAAAATTAGCAGCTAACACTAGCTTTGCAGATTTGATTAAATAATTATTCATTTTTATTATACGAAAGCCTCAAGATTATTTCTTGGGGCTTTTATTGTTTTAATAGTTAACAACTATTACTAACTTTGTCGCATTAGCAACATTATGAGTACTAAACAAAAACAAGTGTTATTAATTTGTCCTTATCCAATTGGTAGGGCACCTTCACAACGTTTTCGTTTTGAACAATACCTTGATTTTCTGAAGTCTGAAGGATTTGAAATCACTATCAGACCTTTTTTAGATCAACCTACTTGGGACTTATTATACAAAAAAGGATTATTCCTTCAAAAAACAATTGGCATGCTTAAAAGCACGCTAAAACGGTTTTGGCTTTTAAATTCCGTAAAGAAATATGATTTTATTTTTATGCATCGCGAAGCAATGCAATTTGGTCCTCCCATAATAGAATATATTCTAACCAAAGTGTTAAAAAAGAAAATATTGTATGATTTTGATGATGCTATTTGGTTAAAAAATCATTCTGACAGTAATGCAATTTTATCTTTTACAAAATGGTATTCAAAAGTAAAATCAATTTCATCTTGGGTTAACACGATACAATGCGGTAATGCATACTTAGCCAAATTTGCTTCAGAATATAACAGTAACGTACATATCATACCTACTACGATTGACACCATCGGAATGCACAATCAATCTATTGATTACAATCGAAAAAAGCTAACTATAGGTTGGACAGGATCTCATTCAACCATGCATTACTTAGAAATGATTTACCCCATACTAGAACGCTTAGAAGAGAAATATGATTTTAACTTTCTCGTAATTTCAGACAGAAAACCGGATGTTAATTTAAAATCGTTGGTTTACTGTAAGTGGGATAAAATTAATGAGATTGATGATTTAAGTAAAATAGACATCGGCGTTATGCCATTACGCAATAACCAATGGTCTGAAGGAAAATGCGCATTCAAAGGTTTACAGTACATGTCGTTAGGTATACCAACTGTAATGTCACCTGTTGGAGTCAACAACTCCTTAATTCAAAACAATGAAAATGGGTATTTGGTTGACAGTGAAGATGAATGGTATAATACTCTTGCCCACTTATTAGAGTCACAAACAGATAGAGAACGTATTGGAAAAAATGGAGATATAACGGTTGAAAAATTTTACTCTGTAGAGGCTACAAAAGAAAAATACCTAGCATTGTTTAACTCTATGCTTAATTAACTAGTAAACCTTCCTGAATCTATAATATTCTCAATACCTTGTTCTAACTGAACCAAATCACGCTTTAGAATATTTTTCATCTTAGAAATATCTGGCTGTCTTCGAGTCATATCGCCATCTTTCAACGGTGGAAGATAAACTATTTTCGAAGTTGAACCTGTTTTCTCTATTATTAATTCGGCCAAATCTTTAATTGTATATATCAAATCATTACCAACATTATAAACGCGATTCACTGTTTCTGGATTTGAAAGTGCTCCTACACAAAAATCAGTGTTATCATCAATATAACAAAAGGTTCTTGTCTGGCTTCCATCACCATATATAGTAATATCCTCGCCTTTCACAGCCGAAGACATAAATTTAGACATAACAAAATCTTCACTTTGTTTTGGACCATAGGTATTGAAAAAACGGAAAATGGTGTAATCTAAATCAAATTCTTGTTTATACGATCTAAAATATGCTTCACCAACGTTTTTCACAACTGCATATGGCAATCTAGAATTCAATGGCGTAGTATGTTCATTTTGAGGTAAATGAACAGGTTCACCATAAACTTCTGAAGATGAAGAAAAGAACACACGTTTTACTCCTGTGCTTTTAGCTAAATCTAATACATTTTTAATACCTTGAATATCTTCTAAAACAGCAACAGGATTATCTAACGTTCTCAATACACCAACCATTGCAGCGTAATGATATACATAATCAAATTGATACGAACACATAATAGGTTCTAATTGTGCCATAACATTAACATCCGCTTTGATAAATTTACAATTAGGATGGTTAGGAACATTCTCTTTACGACCTGTCAAAAAGTTATCTACCAAAACAACAAAATTGTTTGGGTCTTGCAATAATTTTTCTGCAGTTGAACTAGGAACAAACCCTGCTCCTCCAGTAATAAGAATCTTTACCATAACGAATTGTAATCTAAAAAGCGAAGTTAGTATTTTTTTTTCAATTATATAAAGTACATTAAATTGATGAAGAAAGTGTTTGCTCCCATTTCCAAGCGGAACCTACCATTTCATCAAGGTCTTTTTCAGCTTTCCATCGAAGAATCGTTTCTGATTTAGTAGTATCAGAATAAATAGCTATAACATCTCCAGCTCTTCTTGGCCCCATTTCAAAATTCAATTTCACACCTGAATTACGTTCAAAACTTTCGATTGCCTCAACAACACTAACGCCTTCACCTGTACCTAAATTAATCACATCAAATGCTAAATCATGTCCTCCATTTATCAACAAATTTATCGCAGTAACATGCGCTGATGCTATATCTGAAACGTGAATATAGTCACGAATACAAGAACCATCTCTTGTAGGGTAATCGGCCCCATGAACAAACATTTTATCTCTTCTTCCAATAGCAGTTTGTGTAATTATTGGAATCAAACTTGTTGGAGGATTAATTGGAGATTCACCTATTAGCCCTGAACTATGAGCACCAACTGGATTAAAATAGCGTAATGCTATTGTTTTAAAATTAACACCCATTTTTGAATACAACTCCAATATTTGTTCACCAATTTGCTTCGTATGCGCATAGGGAGATTCAGCTGGACTAAACGGTGTTGTTTCTGTTACAGGTAAACAATCTATATTACCATAAACAGAACAAGAAGATGAAAAAATCAAATTATCAATAGAAAATGTTTTACACGCTTCTATTACATTCAGTAGAGAATCTACATTATTCTTGTAATATAGAGTTGGTTGAGCAACAGATTCAGGTACTGATTTAAAAGCAGCAAAATGAATAACACCAACAACTTCTTGTAGTGTTTTCAAATAATCAAAAAGTGCAGCTTTATCACATAAATCAATAGTATGATTATACACACGTTTATTAGTAATCTGTTCGATTCTATCAAAAGTATCTGAAGATGAATTTGAAAAATTATCAATAGAGATTACTTCATATTCTGTTTGAGCCAACAACTCTAGAATGGTATGCGAGCCAATGTATCCTGCCCCACCTGTTACTATAATTTTTTGTGCCATTACTTTACTGCATTTATGTACTTTTCTGAAACTACCTTCCAATCAATTACATTCCAAATATTCTTTAAATAATCAGCGCGCTTATTCTGATATTTCAAATAATAAGCATGCTCCCATACATCAATTGCTAAAATTGGAATCCCGTTTTCCTTTACAACATCCATCAAAGGATTGTCTTGATTACTGGTAGTTGTAACTTTTAATTCTTTATTTGGTGTTACAATCAACCAAACCCAACCCGAACCAAATAAACTTGTAGCATTAGCATTAATTAATCTCTGCAACGAATCTTGAGAACCAAATTGTTTATTGATCTGATTTAAGAGTTCAACATTTGGTGTTTTTGATGGATTAGGAGATAGCAACTCCCAAAATAACGTATGATTGTAGTGCCCTCCTCCATTATTTCTAACTGCAGGAGAACTTGTACTTATACTTTTAAATAACTCTTCCAATGCTTTAGTCTGATCACTACCTAATGCTTTATTTAAATTTGTCACATAGGCTTGATGATGTTTTGAATAATGAATCCTCATAGTAATTGAATCTATGAATGGTTCCAAAGAAGAATATGAATATCTTAATTTAGGCACAATATGTTGTGCTTTGATTGTTATGGAAAATAATATCAAACAAACAATTAATAAGAATTTCATAGTATCAATTTTAAATGCAAATTTATGCTTTTTTCACTTACATCAAACATAAAAAAATAGTAATAATAATCCGATGTAAATTTAGAATAAACAGAATTAAAGTAGCACATCCCATAAAAAACAACTCCAAAAGATTTATCTTTTTAAATTTGCACTATTATAACCATTTATTTCTTTTCAATGAAAACCAACTTAATTGCAGAATTACAATGGCGTGGAATGATTCAAGATGTCATGCCAGGCACTGAAGAACAACTATTAAAAGAAATGACAACAGGTTATGTTGGTTTTGACCCAACATCAGATTCCCTTCATGTAGGGAGTCTTCTGCCAATCATGCTTTTGGTTCACCTACAAAATGCAGGTCACAGACCAATAGCACTTGTTGGAGGGGCAACAGGAATGGTAGGTGACCCCTCAGGAAAATCTGCGGAAAGAAATCTGTTAAACGAAGAAGCATTAAATAAAAATGTATTAGGTGTTTCAGAACAGTTGAAAAAATTCTTGAATTTTGAATCAGGTGAAAATCAAGCCATCCTATTGAATAATTACGATTGGATGAAAAACTTTTCTTTTCTAGATTTCATAAGAGATATCGGAAAGCACATTACTGTTAATTACATGATGGCTAAAGATTCTGTTAAAAAGAGAATTGAAACCGGAATTTCATTTACAGAATTTTCATACCAACTATTGCAAGGGTATGACTACTTATATCTACATCAAAACTATAATTGTAAAATTCAAATTGGAGGATCAGACCAATGGGGAAATATAACTACTGGGACTGAACTTATAAGAAGAAAAGGAGGCCATGATGCTTTCGCTTTTACATGTCCATTGCTTACTAAGTCTGACGGAGGAAAATTTGGGAAAACTGAATCGGGTACTATTTGGTTAGACCCTACCAAAACTACTCCTTATGCTTTCTATCAATTTTGGTTAAATGCTACTGATGAAGATGCAAAAAAATTAGTGCGTTATTTCACTCTACTTTCTAAAGAAGCGATTGAACAACTTGAAGCAGAACATAACGAAGCACCTCACTTGCGTATTCTTCAAAAAGCGATTGCCGAAGATGTGACAACACGAGTACATGGAAAAGAAGCTTTAGATGCTGCAATCGTTGCTAGTAACATCTTATTTGGAAAATCTACTTCTGAAGATTTAAGAAAATTAAACAATGATCAATTTCTAGAAGTTTTTGATGGAGTCCCAAAAGCTGTCCTTTCTCGCTCTGATTTCGAACAAGGCATAACAATGTTAGATGCTTTAGTAGGGAAATCGTCTTTTTTACCTAGTAATGGAGAAGCAAAAAGAGAATTAAAAGCCAATGCTATTGCGATTAACAAAGAAAAGGTGTCCGAATCTTATACACTGGAGAACAAGGATTTAATCAATAATAAATTCATTTTAATAGGAAAAGGTAAAAAGACAAACTACCTCTTAGTGATTGAATAATTGAAAAAAAAGTTGTTTTTTTTCTGAAAAAACTTGCAGAAACAAAAAAAGGTAGTATCTTTGCAATGCTTTTAACGAAAGGCAATACACAATATAGAAAGTAAATCTAACTTTTGTTAGAGCTTTTTAAAAGTAAATATATTGGTTTGGTAGTTCAGTTGGTTAGAATACATGCCTGTCACGCATGGGGTCGCGGGTTCGAGTCCCGTCCAGACCGCTAAAATTCGTAAAAAGCACTTTAAAACCCCTTAAATCTCACGATTTAAGGGGTTTTTTCATTTATATCCCTTTCAAATCGTAACAATAAATACTACCAAGTTGGTAACCTATTTGGTAACCTGCTTAGTAACCTTGCAAACAGGTTACCTTGAGCAAGCAAAACAAGTTGTATTACAGTTAGTTACAACTAATATATTTTGATGTTTTTTGGTTGTTTTTGAGGATACTTTTTTCATTGTTAGTAACCTTTAAAAAGCAAAGAAATGAAAGTAAATCACACATTTTCGATTAACTATTGGTTATATCGTTCAAAAGCAAAGAATGGCAAAGCACCTATCTATTGCAGAATAACGATGAATGGGCAACGCATTGAGATGTCCGTGAAACGATCAATTGAGCCTTCCAAGTGGGTTGTAGGCGCAGGAATGGTAAAAGGAGTATCAGAAGAAGCAAGAACAATCAATAATTACCTAGATGCAATAAAAGCAGATTTATACAAAAAATACAATCAGTTACTCATATTAGGTAACCCAATCTATTTAGAGGACATAAAAAATAGTTTTTTGGGCAACAAAAAAGAAGATAAAAAAGGGCTGATAGAAGTATTCACCTATCACAACGACCAAATGAAAGCGACGATAGGAATAGAAGTTGTAAAAGCCACTCACACAAAATTTGAAACAGTAAAAAAGAAACTTACGAGTTTCCTTAAAGAGCAGTATGATAAAAAAGAAATTTACCTGGATGACCTAACAAACAAATTCATTGTTGATTTTGAATACTATTTAAAAGTGGAAGAAAAGATTGCTCACAATACGGTAATGAAATACATCCGCAACGTGAAAAAAGTAATCAATATTGCGATAGCAAATGAATGGCTAACAAAAAATCCATTTAGCAACTTCAAATGTTCAACCAAGAAAGTAATCAGAGAAATTCTTACCCAGGCAGAAATAAATGAACTAACAAATAAAAATTTTGAGATTACTCGACTAGATGAAGTAAGAGATATTTTTCTATTTTGCTGTTATACTGGCTATGCCTTTGTAGATGTTGAAGCACTGACAACAGACGATGTAGTAATTGGTATAGATGGTGTAAAATGGATTCACACCAATCGAAAAAAAACAGGTACGCAATCCAATGTACCTCTTTTACAACCAGCATTAAGAATTCTAGAGAAATACAAGAATCATCACTGTCAAGAAATTCAGAATAGATTACTTCCGGTAAAATCAAATCAAAAAATGAATGCTTATCTAAAAGAAATTGCAACTGTGTGTAATATCAAAAAACCACTAACAATGCATATAGCACGACACACCTTTGCTACAACGATTACGCTTTCGAATAATGTACCAATAGAAACAGTCTCTAAACTATTAGGACATACTAAACTAGCAACCACTCAAATCTATGCGCAAGTATTAGATACCAAAATAAGCAAGGATATGTTAGCACTATCAAAACAATTAGAAGTAACTGAGAACATATTAAAAAAAGCAAAATAATGAACCTTTAAAAGCACTAGTTGTTTTGTATTCCGTGTGATTAATTGAATTTTAATTAATTAATCACATGGAATTTTACGTAAATCAACTTTTCGATAAAATGATTCATGACATTGAAATCATCTTCGAAGAAAACGAGAAAATTATAACAAGTATAGAACTTGTAATACCCCTCATTCAAAATACAATCAAACAACTCAAAAAAGAGTTCTTATCGAATGACATTGAAAAAGCGGAAGATGAAATCTACTTTTTCAAATATGTTAAACCAAAGTTTCATAGTCGATTGATATATTATATCGATTTATTTCAATTTGAAATCCAAAAACCAACAGGATTCATTCAAGAGCAAATTCAATATATCAGAGAGAAATCTCAATCTATCCAAAAGTTTCAAGCAGAAAACAAAGAGTTCTTAACTTACTACAAATCCAATGCAAGTTACCTCGATCAAATATATTTCACGAGAGGAAATGAGGATTTTAGAATCAAACTCAATCACCTTTGTTTTGAATCTGACCCAAGATTCTCAACGAGTCACGACTATCTTCTTGCTCGATTCATTTCCAATGAACTTTTAATGGAGTACTATGAAGAACAAATAGCACTCCTTTCCAATACAAACCAAAAGAGTATAAAAACGAATAAACCTATTTTAAAATGGACTAGTTCTAAAACGAACTTGATTGAATTAGTTTATGCACTGCAAGAAATTGGCTGTTTTAACAATGGTGATGCAGATATAAAGGTGATTGCTTCAACGTTTTCATCAATGTTTGATATCCCCTTAGGTGATGTTTACCGAACATACTTGGATTTAAAGAGTCGAAACAATCCAACCAAATTCTTAGAAAATTTAAGAGACAACCTAGAAAACAGAATGTTAGAAGATGACCTGTAAATTTATTTTACCCAAGTTGGGAATATCTTGGGAATAAAAAAAAGGCAATTGACTCAATTTTGCAGCATAAACTTTTAAAATCAATCAAATGGCAACATCTATTGTGACTATGGAAGAATTAAACCTCTTCAAAATGGAATTAATAAAAGAGCTGAAATCTTTTTTAGGTGAAAACGCTACTCAAAAAACAAAATCCAGGAGGTGGTTAAAATCGTACGAAGTGAAAGAACTGTTGGGTATTTCTTCAGGGACGTTACAAAACCTGCGCATCAATGGCACACTTCCCTACTCTCGGATTGGAGGAGCAATTTATTATGACAACGATGAAATACAAAAAATCTTAGATGAGAATAGGATTCACAATGTATTTAGAAGATGAATTACATCAAACAGTTGACAGCAGTAATTATGCGATTTACGGAAGATGATCGACTGAACACAGCGCACGTGAGTCTATACCTTGCTCTTTTTCAATTGTGGAATATGAATCGATTCCGAAATCCAATATCACTAAATCGAATGGACGTAATGAAAATTTCCAAGATTGGCTCACGAACTACTTATCATCGTTGTATGAAAGAACTGGATTATTGGGGGTACTTACACTACATTCCTTCTCATAATCCGCTGAAAGGAAGTCGTGTAAAGATGTTCATTTTTGAAACTAGTAGTGAGCAAGAGATAGAACAAGTACTAAGTCAACAAGAAGTACAAGCAGTAAGCCCTTCTATAAACACTATAAAGAAGATAAAAACTACTAAACTTCAAAAAGAAGGATTTAGCAAGCCTTCAAAAGAAGAGTTAAAATCTGTTTTTACTGATTTATTAGAATTAGAAAAATTCTTCAACTACTATGAATCCAATGGTTGGAAAATTGGTGGTCGTTCTCCCATGAAAAATTGGAAAGCTGCTGCCAAGAATTGGATGCTGAATGCAGAAAAATTCAATCCCAAAATTCAGCAATCCAATTTACACCTCAACCAAGACAAAGATTACGACATCCCACTCTGACGTACCGACACGTCATACTGAGCGAAGTCGAAGTAACGTGTCGATGTCCTGCTGAGCGGAGTCGAAGCACTAAAATTAAAATTATGACCCCCCTCTACACACTCGAAAACAACATTCGAATCTACAATTTCAAAGCCTGCTTGGAATATATCCAAATCAAGGGCAAAGAAAAGTACGGTGATGAATTTGCATTGCGCAAAGAAGACTTCGTACTCATTCGAAAAATGCTGTGCTATGCCATTCGAGATGAAGAAGCTTGCACAGATTACGAAATCAATGTTTACAAAGGTATTTTACTACTTGGACCTGTTGGATGCGGTAAAACGTCTCTTATGACCCTCATTCGTGATTTTTTTCCAAGTTCTTTCCGTCCAATTTTGAAATCCACGAGACAAGTTTCGTATGAGTTTATCAAAGAGGGGTATGAAATCATTGAGCAGTATGGTAAATCAGAGAAGGTGTTTTGTTTCGATGATTTAGGAGTAGAAAGCAGTTTGAAACATTATGGTAACGAGTGCAACACAATGGGAGAAATCCTTTTAAGTCGCTACGACCAATTCATACAATTCGGAACGATAACACACGTCACTACCAACCTTAATTCAGTTGAACTCGAAAAAATGTATGGAGTACGTGTCCGTTCCAGATTGCGTGAAATGTTCAACCTCATCACATTCCCCAAAGAAACCCAAGACAAACGCCGGTGACTGATGAATTTTAAAAAGCGAAAGCGACCCGAAAATCTAAAAATGTCCCTAAGGAAATGTAGACTGGGACCCGCATTGATAAGTAAGCGTAAAAATTTCAACTGTTTGAGCGTAGCGAGTTTTGAAATTTTAGCGTCGTTCGATAGTGGGTAGTCGAATTTCCAAGGACTAGACTTTTTTTGCTTCTTGTCATGCTGAGCTTGTAGAAGCATGGGGCAATGCCAAAAAGTAAAATATATTAACCGTAAAGCCACATCGAATGTGGCTTAAAAAAACCAAATCAATATGAATCAATTCTTAAACCAAATCATTGACTGTCCATTACCTGACGATCAATTCTACAAAGAAAAATACAACAAACGTCAAATCGTAATCCACCATACCGTTTCCAACGGTAATGCAAAAAATGTAATAGCATCGTGGCAAAAGACCAAAGAAAAAGTGGGTGTTGCCTTTGTGATTGATCGAGAAGGAAAAGTGTATAAAGCATTTAGCAGCGCACATTGGGCGCATCATTTAGGAACCAAAGAAATCAACAACACCATTTTAAACAAACAATCGATTGGCATTGAATTATGTTCCTGGGGTGAATTGTCAT
>CANGHE010000041.1 GCA_947453545.1 Flavobacteriia bacterium | reverse complement strand
TTTAAAGATTTAGGAAGAGAAGGATATACAAAGAACAGTAGTGATAGAGGAAAGTTTAAAGTACCTACACTTAGGAATGTTGAATTAACTTATCCATATATGCATGATGGTAGATTAATTAGTTTGATGGATGTAATAAACCATTATACTTCTAGAATAAAAAAGACGGAAACCTTAGACCCAATTTTACAAAATCCGATTTCGTTGTCAACTACTGAAAAGAAAGATTTAATGAAATTTCTATTTACCTTGACCGATTATTCAATGATTGGTGATACCTTGATAGCTGAACCAAAAAATTAATAGGAAATTAACTGAAACAATCTAATATCTTATCTGCTAAGATGTCACTTAGCTTATAATAACTCTCTATCGTCCAACCACCAACATGTGGAGTTAATAACACTTTACCATTTGCAACAAGTTCAAGAAATTCTTTATTTCCCTCTTCTTCAAATTTCTCAAAACTTGCTTTCTCAAACTCTAACACATCCAATGCTGCTCCTTTTACCTTCCCAGCAGAAATACCTTGTAATAAGGATTTTGTGCTAATGATTTTACCACGAGATAAATTCAAGAGATAGAAGTTTTTTTTAACTGAATTAAAAAATAAATCATTTCCCCAATACATTGTTTCTTTGTTTTGGGGTATATGGAAACTTATCACATCAGCTTGTTCGTATAGTGCTTCTAAAGAAACTTGTTTGACAAAAGTGTCTTCTATATTTGTTAAATATTTATCGTAGACAAGTATATCAACTTCAAATCCCCTTAATTTTTTAGCAAAAGCCCGTCCATTATTTCCAAACCCAATAATACCTACTGTTTTACCATCTAGCTCTTCTCCCCTATTACCTTCCCTATCCCAAACTCCACTTCTAACCTCCATATCACCTTTTCTAAAATGATTCATCAAAGATAAAAGCATACCAAGAGCATGTTCACCAACTGCATTCCTATTGCCTTCAGGAGCATTAAATAATTGAATATTACGTTTGAGACAATATGCTTCATCAATATTTTCCATACCTGCACCTGAGCGCGCGATAAACTTCAATTGAGGAGCGAATTTTAACAAAGCTTCATTCATAGGAAAACGAGAACGAATCACGATACCATCAGCAGCTGTTAATAATTCTTTACATATTTCAATATCACTTAATGAAGCATCAATACAATCAAATCCTTTAGCAGACAGACGTTCTGCCAAAATTGAATGAACTGAATCTAAAAAAACTACACGCATATCTAACGGACTTCTTGACCATTTTTGTATGTTTTCTCCAAAATCACTCTTCCTGATTTATCAAACATCTTAAGCTTTCCGTTTTTCAAGCCATTAACATATTGTGTTTCAGAAATTTTTTCACCTTTTCTTCCAAACTCAATCATTAACCCATCCAATTTTCCACTTTTATAATTTGAAATGACAACTGGTAAAATTCCTCCTGGTAAATACGCCGTCCATTTACCATCTTTTGAATCATTCTTGTATTGTCCAGTTTCAGTTAATGCAAAATCCTTCTGTGAATATGCTGCATATTTTCCATGGCGTACTGTTTCTTTCACTTTATGGTTTTTCCAAAAACCATAATTCATTTTATCACTTTTTTTAGTGATAATTTTATACGTATTTACTTCCTCAATCTTACCATTATCCATGTATTTAATCCATTTACCAGTTTTTAAACCTGCTTTATAAAAACCCGTCAATGTAATAATTCCATCTTTAGACCAAGATTTCCAAGCTCCATGTAACTCTCCTGCTCTAAAAGAAGATTGATTTTTTAATTTTCCATTCTCCCAATAATTTCTCCATACTCCATGTTCTTTTCCTTCTGCATATTTTCCATTCATCAAAAGTGTCCCATCTTCGTAAAAAGTTTCCCATAAACCATCCTTCAAATCATTATGATAAGTTCCAACCTTAAATACTTTTTTATTTGTGTAAAAATATTCCCATTTACCCTCCTTTTTATCTTGTTTATAAAACGCATTATAAGACACTTGACCAGTAGGATAATAATAAATCCAAGCACCATCTTGTTTTCCATTCAAAAAACTTCCCTCCATATCCTTAGTACCTTTGTTTGTGTACCAAAACCATTTTCCTTCTTTTTGGCCTAAATGATACGATCCTGATACATTCAAAACTTTAGTATCATAATAATATTCATAGGGCCCATCTAACAATCCATTTTTATAATTGCTAACCTTTTCTAAATCCCCAGTATAATAATAATAGTTCCAAACTCCATCTTTACGTTCCAATTTAAAACTTCCTGTTAATAACAAATAACCATTGATACTTCTTTCTTCAAACTTTCCATCACGCACACCATCTAAATAAGAGTATTTTTCCTTTAACTTTCCATTTGGATAAAACAAAGTTTTTGTACCCGTACCATTTTTAACTACATTAGAATTTAAAGAATCATTCAACCAAAATTCTTTCAAATAACAAACTGTATCTATATATTCTTCAATTGATTGTGGTTTTCCATTGTTGTAAAATCTTTTCCATATACCAAATGGTTTATTATTTTTATAATACCCTTCAACTGTCAATGTACCATTCTCAATCCATTCACGATAGATACTATCTTGTTTGTCTAATTTAAAATAACCTTCCTGACGAGACTTACCATTTGCAAACTTCAATAAGACTTGTCCATTTAATTTTTCTCTATAATAATCGCGCACTTCCTCTAAATCACCAAATTCATTAAAGTACTCCCATCTTCCATGTTTATCACGTGTTTGCCCCAATTGATCTTTGTAATATGCTCCTGTAGCTTGTACTTTCGTTTTCTTAAAATCCCAATACAACACATCTTTTGATGATAAATTTTCTTTTTGTATTTGCTGAGCTTTTACCGAAAGTGTAATAAAAACAAAGACATAAATAATTATTTTTTTAACCATAGTTTCTTAATTAAAATCGATCTAATAACCCTTGAAGTAACAAGACTACTCCAAATAAACATAAAATTGAGCCCGTAATTAAATTCAATGACCTAAGCACTGGGTCAGTTATGAAAGGACGTAATTTCTTTGCTCCAATAATTTTAAGAATATCAATAGAGAAGAATACAGATAACAACACTCCAATAAACAAAATATTATCAAATACACTATTTGCACCATGTTTTGTTCCTAAAGCCATTACGCTAAACCAATAAAAAATAACCATTGGATTTGCGAGATTAAGCATCATACCTTTAAAAAATTGCAAAAGATAATCTTTAGATGAATTGCTTGCATTATCAATATCTTCTTGAGACTGATGTTTTGGTTTTTTTATTATTGAAACAACACCATATATTAAAAATAGTATGCCCCCAATTATTTTAAGAACTTCATTGTGTTTTCCAACCATCAATTTGGAAACCTCAGCATAAAAAATGTAAGCAATAGAAATATAAATCAAGTCACTTACTAATACTCCTAAATCAAAAGAAAGTGCTGCACGAACTCCTTTTTTTATACTTGTTTCTAACAATAGGAAAAAAGCAGGTCCTATCATTAAACTTAGGATAAATCCAGTAACAACTGCTTTAAGAATTAATTCTACCAACCTTTTTATTTTTGATTTCTACAAAGGTAATGAAAGATAAATTCAAAATACAGATTTACAAAGTATTCAACCTATTATTTCACTGAAACTATTGATAATTTGATAATAATAAATTTAACTCTTGGTATGCAATTTCACTATGGTTAGCTAGTTCTTGAATTAAGACACCAACATGTTCGAGGTTTTTCTCTTCCTTGGTATTGTGTTCAATTTCTTTGGCAATTTCTGTCAGTTGTTGCATTCCCATATAGGTAAATTTAGCTTTGAAGGAATGAACTAATGTTCCAATCTCTTGATAGTTTTGTTCTTTATATAAATGTTGTAATCTATTTATTTCCTCTGGTGTAGAATGTAGAAATAAATTGACCATTTTAACAATTCGATCATGCTTTCCTTTTGTAAATTCAAGAATAAAATGAACATCAACGACTTGGGTGTTCGCTTTTGTTTCTTCAACTTCGCGTATTGTTTCTTTTAGCTCTAATGTTGGCAATGTTTCTTTCTCAGTAGCAACAAGATGTTTTATTATTTTGGTAAATAAGTCTTGATGATGGAAGGGTTTCGTAATGTAATCGTTCATACCCATACTCAGTGAAGTTTGAATATTCGTATGTGAAGCATGTGCAGACATTGCAATAATAGGAATATTCCTTTTTGTTTCGGGTAATTCTGTTCTTATTTTTTGTGTTGCTGTATACCCATTCATTTCAGGCATTTCGATATCCATCAATATTAAGTCAATAGATTCTTTTTCGAATATCTCCAAGGCTTGAATTCCATTTTCTGCTTCAAGTATGTCAATATTTAATCCCCATTCTTGTATGGTTTCAATGGCCACAGTACGATTGAATTCGACATCATCAGCCAATAATATTCGGTAATTTTTTTCTTTGAATTCTTCTAAGATTTCTTGAGAAATAGTTTGATCAAATTCATTCGATTGCTCAGGTGCTGTTGTACAAGGATAAGGTATATCGATTACGAATGTTGTACCTAAGCCTAGTTCTGAAGTTACTTCTATTGTTCCTTTATGAAGTTCTACTAAATGTTTTACAATACTAAGTCCTAGCCCTGTTCCCCCAAATTTACGGGTGATACTATCAGATGCCTGCGTGAAACTTTCAAACATTTTAGAGGCAACCTCTTGCGTCATTCCTATTCCAGTATCTTTGACTGAAAAGCGAATGATTGCATTGTAATCCGATAAATCGTTTAATTTTTCAATTCGCACTAAAATCTCACCGTCTTTTGTGAATTTCACGGCGTTAGAAACAATATTCAGTACGATTTGGTATAAGCGTGTTGGGTCACCAATTACCCATTCAGTGAGCGTTGTATCAAATTCAAAGGTAATTGTAGTATTATTCAGAGCTGCTTTTTCTTCACAAGCCGTAATGACTTGATTCGTGGTTTCTTTTAAGGAGAATACGATGTGTTCCAAACTGATTTTGCCAGCTTCAACTTTTGAAAAATCTAAGATGTCATTTATAATTACCAATAAATTATTCGCATTGGTTTTTATATTGGATAAAAATTGCTTTTGTTTTATGTTTAATGTGGTATTGGAAAGTAAATTCGTGAATCCGACGATTGAGTTCATCGGTGTTCGGATCTCGTGACTCATATTGGCTAAAAACATTCCCTGTGTTTTTTTTGCTTCTAGCGCTAATTCTTCAGCTTCAATCATTTTTTCTAAGACTCCATCTAGCTGCTGAGACATAATCCCTATTTCATCTTTTCTGTCTAATTTGATGTTTCTCTCTTTATTCCCTTTTAACATCTCCTTAAAAGAAGTTGTAAGTTGATTGATAGGATTTACGACTGTAATTCTCGTAGAGTATAGCACGAATAAGACAACGATTGAATTTGCAATGAATGAAAATAAAATAAGCCAAGAGAATTGGTCTTCTTTTTGTTCATCTTGGTCTACATAAATCGTAACTAACTCATCTGCTCTATCTAGTAATTTACCTTTGAGAAACAGTTGGTTAAGTTCATCTTCTGCTTTTTCTTTGGTTAATTCACTTTCTTTTGAATTAATTATAGTAGTAATGAGTTTCTTCTCGGCTTTTACAATTTGTTCTATTTCTTTGATTTTTTTAGAAGCTACTTGTGTTGCTTTTTCAAGTTTTTGTGAACGATAATTTCCACCATTTTTAAGCAGTAAAATGTTCTTTTGTAGTTGGCTAATAGCTTTTTTGAGTTGTATGTGCGCTTGCTTTGCTGTGTTCGAATTGGAGGACTGCGAGATAGCTGTTAAGGCAACTATTTTTTGAGATAGCATTCGGTTTTTTCCTGCTAACTCTACAATTACTGTATTTTGATTGTGAGTAGTCGTTATTATATTAAGTACGATTTTAGAGATACCATTAAAAAAGATAACCACGACCGCAAATACAGCCATTTTATTCTTGAGTTTTATATCTTTAAATCCCATTATTGAAACTTTTTTTTTCAATGTAGGGATTATTTTTCTAATAGATACGTTTATTCACGCATTGTAATTGCGTATATAGACGTAATAAAAACTAAAAATTATTGATAATCAATTATTTGTTTTTGAGTAAATTTTCTAATTCTTTGTATGCAATTTCACATTGACTTACAAGTTCTTGAATTAATGCATTAATTTTATCAGGATTTTGTTCTGCTTTTGCTAGGTGTTCAATGTCCTTAGCGATTACACTTAATTGGGGCATTCCCATATAAGTAAATTTAGCTTTAAATGAATGTACTAAGGTTCCAAGTTCTTGAAAGCTTTTTTCTTCAAATAAGGATTGCATTTTTGCCATTTCATCTGGGGTGAATTTCAAAAACATATTCACCATTTTTTCAATACGATCTTTCTTCCCTTTCGTAAAATCTAAGATAAATTGAATGTTTACAACACCCTCTTGAATAACTTCTTCTTGCTCGTTGATTACATTTTCAATTGGTTGATTTTCATTAATATTGACTTCTTGTTGAGTCACAACTTTTTTTGGTTGACTTTGTATGAATTGTAATTTTTCCTCCGTTACTATATGTGACATTACTTTTTTAAAGAATTCATCTGGGTTAAATGGTTTGGTAATGTAATCATTCATCCCATTGCTTTTCGAAATTTGAATCTCAGATTCAGAGGCATGCGCTGACATAGCAATGATTGGAACATTCTTTTTCGGTGATGGAAAATCTTGTCGGATGCGTTGAGTAGCAGTATGACCATCCATTTCTGGCATTTGAATGTCCATCAAAACTAAGTCAAAATCTTGTTTTTCGATCGCTTTGAGTGCTTCCACTCCATTTTCTGCTTCTACAATATTGAAATTCACACCCCATTCCTGCATGGTTTCGATGGCTACAGTTCTATTAAAGATAATATCCTCTACCAATAAAATATCGAATGTGTGTCCTTCGATGGATTTAATTACTTCCTCAGAAACGATACTTGTTTTCTCATTAGATTGAATTGGTGCTTCAGCAATTGGATAACTAATAGTGAAATAAAACTCAGAACCTTTTCCTAATTCACTATCCACATGAATTTCACCTCCATGGAGTTCTACCAATTGTTTTACAATGCTTAGTCCTAATCCTGTACCTCCATATTTACGCGTCGTACTGTCAGAGGCTTGCGTAAAACTTTCAAACATTTTAGAGGCAGATTCTTTAGCTATACCAATTCCATTATCTTTTACACTGAAACGTATGGATTGTTTATTATCTGTTAATGTTTTAACATCACTTACACTAACTAATACCTTCCCATCTTTAGTAAATTTCACCGCATTGGAAGTAAGGTTCAGAATAACTTGATACAAACGAGTTGGATCACCTCCTACCCAAGGTGCCAAGTTTTTGTCTATTTGTAATTCAATTGTACTACCATTTGATTTAGCTTTTTCTTCACATGCAGTAACTACTTGTGTCAGGATTTCTTCAACAGAAAAACTAACTTCTTCTAATGCGATTTTACCTGCTTCTATTTTAGAGAAATCAAGTATATCATTGATAATAACAAGCAGATTAGAAGCATTGATTTTTATGTTTTTAAGGAATTCGTTTTGTTTATCTGAAAGAGGTGTATTCATTACTAAATTTGTAAATCCAATAATGGAGTTCATTGGAGTACGAATTTCATGACTCATATTCGCAAGAAACACTTCTTTCATTTTACGGGAGTGTTCAGCCAATTCCTTAGCTTCAACGATATCATAAACCATTTTATCAAATACCGTTGCTAATACACCAAGTTCATCGGAGCGATTCATTGCTAAATTAGTATGTTTTTTATTTTTTGAAATGTTGATCGCTGCTTCTGTTAGTTTTAATATAGGCGTGGAAACACTTTTTTGGAAGGCATACAGTATCGAAAATGTTATCAACAATACAATTACTATAATTACAGTAAACAATTGGATAAACTGATTTAGTTCTTTGTTAAGATGGTCAAGAGAGGTAACAATAACGAGGGTAGCTAATTTATTTCCTTCATCAAAAATATCTCTTTTAGAATAAAGAAAATGGTCATCTAATTGAGTTTCGATTTTTTCATTAAGTACCTGTCTACAACGAGCAATAGGTACCTGTGAAAATAACTTTTCAGAAATAACAGCATTATTTGCGTCATATACTCCTGAATATGCTATAATCTTTTTGTCTTTTAACCCTTCAATTAATTTTAAAATAGCCTCATTATCTTCAAAAATTACGGCTGGTTTAATGTTTTCAACCAAAATTTCTGTTAATGCATTAGTATCATTAATTAATTTTTGCTCACTTGATTGCTTTTGAAAAACAACAGTAGCGATACCAATAGCTAATACAGCAAATAAGATTGCGAGTATTGGACCGAGTATTAATTTATTCTTTAATGAAAGAATTTTAGCCATATTTATTTTTTACTGAAGGTGTATGATAACTTTAATGAAAATTCTCTTCCGGTAGCTTTAAATGGATTTTTATCATTGTTATAAGCACTGATATAAAGGTAATTACTATTAAACACATCAAATATTCCAATTCTTGCTTGTAAACCTTCAATTATAATTTTATTAACATTTAATGTAAGGTTACATATGGCAGTTGGGTTGAACTGTTTCTGAATATGTTCTGGGCCTAATCCTTCCGTATATCCATAACGTTTTCCAATTATTATTATGGATGATGAAATGGATAACAATTTACCTGCTTTGTAAGTTGAACTAAATGTCGTTTTATGAGGAGAAAAAGCAATTAAATTTTTCGAATCTGTCGCTTGATATTTATCAACATCATTTCTAATTACCTGATAATAAGAATAATTACCGCCTATAGTAAAATTACCTTTATGCAACACTGCTTCTGCTTCTAAACCTCTCGTAACTAATTGATTGTAGTTGTGGTAATTTTCTATATTTCCTACTATACCATATACTATTACGTTAGAAACAGAATTATTATAACCATTAATACTTAATTGAAGATACTTTGAAACCTTATAACTTACCTGTAATTCCGTTACTTTGGTAATCTCAGGGCGTAGACTTGGATTTAAGACCAAATTTTCTGTAACAGGTGCTCTGAATGCATGGCTGTATGCCATCTTAAAATTGAATTTTTTATACTGTTTTGTTGCAGAAAATCTTGGTAAATATACATTACCAAATGCAGAATGATTTTCTTGACGTAACCCTAACGAAGCTGTATAACTAGATTTTTGTAAAAATAATTCTCCATAATTGAACCAATCCTTATATGTAGCAATCACCGAATCAGTCTTGTTTACACTTGTAGGATAACTTTTATTAATTTGTTCTGCTCTATCAAAAAAATATCCAGTTCCTACATTCAACTGAATTGCCTCAGTCAACTTTATTTGTCCTGCTAATGATCCTGTTATACGACCAATAGCATGGTCCCAAAAATAATAGGAATAATCAGAAACATTTGTTTCATTTGAACGATATGGTCTGTTATAATTTGAGTTTATGCGTGGAATAAGTTTAATGCGGGAATTAATTTTCCAAGCATAAGTAAGATCTATTTGTCGCGTGCTAAAATTAGATTGTCCCGATTTTTTTAAGATAGAATCGATATAATAAGGTGTTTGAGTATAATAATCTTCATGAAAATATTTTAATTCTAATTTTTTGTAGTTAGCGTGGAGTAGAAATTGTGTCGGTTTGACGTAATTCATTTGATCTTTGTTTTGAACTACTGCTTTTTCGTGATCTGTAAAAGTCCCTTCGGCACGATAAAGTTCACTTTTGGTAAAGCTTGCTTTAATTCCCCAATTTTCATTACCCCAACCTGATGTTAGGCTAATTTTTTGTCTACCTAAACTATTGTCCAACCTACTATAGGTTCCATTTACTTCTATTCCTTGAATATCTTTTGCTTTTTTTGTAATGATGTTTATTACTGCAAGTCCAGCATATCCATTATAGGCAGCGTATCCCGGTCCACGAATAATCTCTACTTTTTCAATTTGATTGATATCAAATCGTCCTATCCATTGCGTTGAACCATATAAATTTTCATTCATTTGCAAACCATCAATCATTACAAGCACTTTCCCTTCTGTTGAGTAAATTCCTCTTACGCCAATACCTACTTCTGAATTTACATCTGATGCGAATTCAAATCCAGGTATTAAACGCATAACATCTGTAAAATCTTTAGAAGCACTTCGCTGAATATCTTCTTTCGTAAGTACAGAAACAATCGCTGGAGTTTGATCTATAGAAAGTTCTTTCTGTGAGGCAACAGTTAACTTCACATTCATTAATTCTTCTAAACCTAAATCATCATTGAAATCAATATCATCTGCTGTTTTTAGACTATCTTGAGTTTGTGAGTATCCATTAAAATACACAAACAACAAACAGATTATAATAATTAAATGTTTCATTATTTATACACTTTGATTGCTAAGTTCAGTAAAGCACTGGAAACATCTAAATTGTTTATAGATGTAATCGTATTGTTTATTTCGAATTTATATGTATCATCAACTTCCTTAAAATTGATACAAGATAAACGAATTGGAATAGGCGTAGTGTTAGTAATTACTAAAACATCGTGGAGTGAACCTTTTGAAAATTGACTTTCAGCCTGCTTAGTGTATTCATCATCAATGTAAAGCAAATCACATATTGGCAACTTATCACCTGGATTTATTGATTTTACAACAATAGGTTTGCCGTTAACTTGTTTAGCTAATTTCAATTGATTTAAGTAAGGTGTAATGGGTGAATTTCCATACACTACAACCACAAACTCATTGGAAGTAGTGGACCATTTAACATACTTAGTAAAGTTATATATAAGTAATGTTTGAACTTTATATTCAGAACCATTTGGTTGTTTATTGCTACTTGATGTAGTCAAAAAATAACTCAACAATAAGATTAAGATATATGCAACTTTTTTCAAAACGTATAGCGATGAGCAAATGTACGTAAAAAATGAGTTTTACATACTTTCAGACAAAATAAATTAAGTTTATTTCGTTGAAAATACGTAAGATAGTTTTAAAGAAAGCTCTCTTCCTGTCGCTCTAAATGGTGCTTTATCTCCATTGTATGCCTGGACATATACATAACCACTATTGATGATATCAAATATGCCAAACTGAGCAGATATTCCCTTATTTCCAATGTTTTTATAATTTAAAGTTGCATTACAAATCAACGTTTGTTTTATTTCAGATTGAACGGGTTCATCATTCGAGTTCTCGTAGGTATATGCACAACGCTTTCCAAGAAGTATAAACGAACTAGAAATATCCAAATTATTCGTTATTGCATGCTTAATACTTCCTGTAAATTTATGAGGAGAGAAACCTAATAAATTATTTTTATCATCCCCAGCATACTTAATAACATCATTTGATGTTTTGATGTAGTAAGAATAATTACATCCAAAAGTCAACGAATTAAATCGATAAAGTAACTCACTTTCAACACCTCTAGTTCCTAATTTTGAAAAATTAAAGTAGTTATCTTCTCCATTAATAACATCATAAACTATAACATTGGAAATTTGATTATCAAAAACATTAATGCTTACATTTAAGTTGTTCGTTAATCTATACCCCAATTGAATTTCAGCGACTTTAGTAATTTCTGGTTTTAAAGTTGAGTTTGCAACTAAATTCTCACCCAAAGGTGCTCTAAAAGCATGACTATAAGCAACTTTAATATTCATTTTATCAAATTGTTTAGTAAAAGCTAAACGAGGCAAGTACACATTACCAAAAACAGAGTGATATTCATGTCTCATACCAAGAGATGCTGTATAACTTGGTTTTTGAAAGAAAATCTCTAAATAATCGTTAATATCATGGTATTGACCTAAAATAGAATCTCCACTATTTATAGGCGAGTATGATTCTAAATGTTTTTCTGCTTTATCATGAAAATAACCTAAGCCAGCATTAAGTTGAATATGCTCTCTAAGTTTATATTGCCCTGTAAGACCTGATGTGAATCGATAGTTATCGTGGTCAAACACAAAATAACCTGGATCAATATTATTAGAATCATTGTATTGATTTGATAAATACGGACGATTATATATAAAATTCACTCGAGGAATAAGTGTCAGTTTACTTGATACTACCCACTTATAAGATGCATCTATTTGTCTAGTTTGAAAGGATGACATTCCAGGTTTTAACAAAGGTAAGTCAAGATGAAATGGAGTAGTAGTGTTATAATTTTCATGTAAGTATTTAATCTCTAAATTTTTATAATTTCCGACTAAATAAGCTTGAAATGGCTTGACATAATTATTTTTATCTTTGTTCATTACTACTTGAGAAGAATCTAAATCAGTAAATATTCCTTCCGATCTATAAAGCTCACCTGTGTACAAACTACCTTTAATTCCCCAATTATTCTTTTGCCAACCAGCAGTTACACTTAGTTGTTTTCTACCTAAGCTGTTTCCTAAGCGACTGTAGGTTGTATGCGCTTCAATTCCTTGTATGTCTTTCGCTTTTTTAGTAATAATATTAATTACACCTAAACTTGCAAATCCGTTATATGCTGCATACCCTGGTCCACGAATTATTTCAATTTTTTCAATTTGATTAATATCAAAACGACCAATCCATGAAGTTGTACCATAAAGATTTTCGTTCATTTGTAATCCATCAATCATTACTAATACTTTTCCCTCTGTTGCAGTCAAACCTCTGACACCAATACCAATTTCTGAATTTACATCTCCTGTAAACTCAAAACCTGGAATTAAACGTAACACATCCGTTAAATCTTTTGATGCACTTCGTTCGATATCATCCTTAGTAAGTACCGATACAATAGCAGGTGTTTGTTCAATCGTTAACTCTTTTTGAGATGCAACTGTAAGTTTGACATTCATTAATTCTTCTAACCCTAAATCATCATTGAAATTAAGTTCCTCCGCCGTTTTCAAACTATCTTTAGTTTGTGTGTACGAAACAAAAGGAAAAAAGATTAATAATAATAAGTACTTCATATTTAACTATTTATAAACTTTAACGGCTAGATTTAACAGTGAACTTGACACTTCCAAATTATTAATAGAAGTGATGGTATTGTTTATTTCGAATTTATAGGAATCATCAACCTGTTTTAAATTAATGCAGGATAATCTCATAGATATTGGATTAGTATTTGTAACAACTAATACATCATGCAGTGATCCTTTTGTAAACTGACTTTCGGCTTGCTTTATATATTCATCATCAATATAAAGCAAATCACAAGGTGGTAATTTATCTCCTGGGGAGATCGTTTTTACTACAATAACTTTTCCATTAACTTGTTTTGCAGCCTTTAATTGATTGAAATAGGAAATTATTGGAGAATTACCATACACAACGATAACAAATTCATTTGAAGACGTAGACCACTTAATGTATTTTGTAAAGTTATAAATAAGTAGAGTCTGAACTTTGTATTCTGTGTTAGAAGGTTGATTGTGAGTACTTGAAGTTATAGTAAAATAACCCAATATAAATAATAATATCGCTATGTATTTTTTCAAGTACGTCATTAATAGTGCGTGAATTTACTCATTTTAATTGAAATTCACCAAAACAAAAAAAGCTAATTATCTCTAATTAGCTTCAATAAAAATAATATACATTGTTATGAATTAGATAACTGACCTTTTAAAGTATTTATTACATCTATTTCTGTAGCGTCAACATTATTTAATTCTGATAAATAAAACGATGCCCAATCAACAACATTTATTAGATATATAGACCGTTCAATAACCGAATTTCCTTTTGCTTTTAAAGTAAAAATATGTTCCGTTTTAGTTCCAATTACTTTTTGAGAAAATTCTAGTCGCTGTTGGTTACGTACATGCCAATCTTCAGAATCTAAAAACAAAGCTCCATATCTATTATCTCCTAATCCCCATCCAACTAATTCATTGTGATTCATTTCTGGTATTGTATGGTGTGTACACAATATTTTTCCATTCTCATTGAATTGTTGTCTCGCACGAATAGCAACGGCTTCATAGTTGGAAGCAGAGTAAATAAGTATAAAACGATCTTTTAAAAATGCTGCTAATTTTTTAGCCTCTTCTTTAATTGCTGATTGATTTTCAATCAAAAGAGATGAACAACGTCTAAAAAATTCTAAATTGCTTTGGGAAACTAACCCAAATTGAACAAAAATGGATATTAATTGTCCCAACGAAAATGCTAATGCAGTTCTCGGTGGATTTCCACCTGGAACAAGAATTACATCAAACTTATTTTCCTTACAAAAAGTAGCAAGTTTTCCGCCCGAACAAATTCCAATAATATGAGCGCCTAATGCTTTAGCTTTTGTTACACTATACAATGTCTCTTCAGTTTCTCCAGAATATGAAGAACCTATAACTAATGTATTTTCATTTACAAATGCAGGAAGAGTATAATCTTGAACCAATGTTACAGGTACTTTAAGTTCATCTTGTAACCATTGTGAAACTAATTTCCCACCAATACCTGAACCTCCCATTCCACAAATAACAATATTGTAAATTGGATTTATCGGTTTCTGTAGTTGCACCTTTGATGCAATATCTAGTGACTCAATAATATTTTGAGGAAAGGCTGCTATTAGTTTATCCATCATAAGGTTACTTTATACTTAAAACAAATATACATAATTGAATGAAAAATCAACACCTTAAAAAAAAATTAGAAGATTTTTTATCGATTAATAATTACGTCTATCTATATATGTCCAAAAAGAACTTTGTATTCCAAACGTTACATAAATATTCGTTAATGAATGATTTTCAATATTTGTAATACGAACTTTGGGCTCTATAAAAAACCGTAAAGCACCTTGTCTCGTTTCAATCGATTTTCCTATTTGAGAAGCAATGGATAATACTTGCATCGTTTTCCCTTGACCGATGGTGTTATTAAACTCGTGGTCTACGTATTTGTATGATATATAAATATCTCCACCAAAAGATTTGTTAGGTAAGTCCGTAAAATCCATTCCTCTCACATATCCTTGTAACCAAGAATTAATATACCAATTTGATTTAAACGAAAAATAAATTTTCTGATACAATTCAATGAAGTTAGATCCTAAAGGATGTGCAATAGGAAGTCCTTGATTACCATATACTACGCTAGGATTTACTTGGGAGAAGGTATAGGGTCTCATAATATTTAGTTCCGTTTGGTATTCAAAACCCTTTAACAAACTTTCTTCGTTATAATCCCATTTCCATCCACGAATTCCTAGCTGTACTCCAAATTTATTTGCCCACCAACGGTTATGCGATTTATAAGCCGATAATAAAAAATCATCGATGAGTAATTGTCCATATAGTGCTCCTTTTTTAAATTTATACTGTGTTTCTAATCCTAAGAGGATATTATCTGCTGAGCCAATGTTATACTCTTGTGGTCTATAAAACAAAAGTGGGTTCAAGTATTCTACTTCAAAACCACGGTTATATAGCGTATCTTTCATTTGATACACTACTGTTTCAAATAAACCTAAATACCATTTATCAGTTGCTTGATAACTCAAATAATGTGTACTATTTCCTTTTGGAGTAAAAGAACTTCCTAATTTTTCCCGCCAAATCTGTTGTAAAAGAGTATAATTAAATTTACCAAATTTTATATCCATAGAGGCATAGGGATTTGATATACCTTGATCTCCAGAAAACAAAGACCTTTCGTTCAATAATTGTTGTTCACCTCCTAATTTATTTCTTCCCATACCTAAATCAAAGCGAACATATTTACTTGGTCTGTAAAATATTGCTCCTCTGATATCTGCATAGATCGCTTCGGTTTGACTGGAAGATAAAGGATGATAATAAAACGATTTCGTCTGTGGTAAGAAAGCATAAGCAATGGGGCCTTGATTAGCGACTCCTACACGCGAATAGAAAACATAATTCCAATGGGTCTTGTATTTTCCTTCGGAACGCATAGATAATCCAGACTGATACACCAACTTATCCCTATTATTAGACACTAATACATCAGGTAAGAATTTATTTTCTACCCAACTCGTGTCATCATCGTATTTGGATTTTACTTTTTTGCTTGGAATGTTAACAGTATCTGATGCTCTTTGATCTTTGAATTGTGAAGATATACCATCTTGCCCAAATGCGCAAACACCTATTAATAAGAATATCCAACTAATTATCCTTCTCATAGATCGAAGTATTCGTTAAAAAGGGAAGTTTTGAATCCAAACCAAATGCACTTGTAGGTTGGGTGTGTATCACCATATTGAGAAGCTCTTCCTTGGTACTTGAAATAAATATTTCCGTTGTAGGTTCGGTTAAAACGTAATCCCAATTCAACATCTTGTAAAATAGTTGTACCATATGTTAATTGTGAATAGTCATAATTCGTATTATAAATCGAGTTTGAAGCATACTGTTGTTTCAAATCGCCTCCTTGATTGAAATAAAAATTCGTTTTAGAAGTCAGGTACCAACGCCCTAATTCATATCCTAATTTCACGAAAAGTTCATTGAAATTGTTTCCCTTAGGATGGGCAGCAGGCAAATTGAAATGAGAGTAACTTAATTTTGGATAACGGGCAGCATAAAAGTCTTTGGGCACTTGATTCCATTCTAATTGAACGGTTACATTTTTCAACGTGAATGCATCAAAAAGATAGAATCCCAGCTGATTTGCTAAAAGTGTTTTGGATTCAAATTTATCAAGTACAAGTTGGCTATAAATACGCGCTTTTTTCAATGCCCAATCGATATTTAAACCTGTAATACCATTGATTGTTTTGCTATTGCCTGTTAGGATATCATTCTGTAATAAGGGTAAGGGAATTAATTGATTTCCAACAGTTGAATGTCTAATCAATGAATCACCTTGTAATTGATTTCCAGACGTGAATAAACTAAAAGACAAAGAAGGCATTGGTTTGAATGTAAGATAAGTAAGAGCAAAAATCTTAGTTTCGTAATTTGCTTCAACCGCCTTAGTGGTTGGTTTTCTATACAAATTCAAATTTTTCTGATACAGTACTTCATAACTCCATTTTGGATGAATTTGCCAATGAAATTTAAAATTTGGAGCTAAAAAAGAATTATCTGACAATAATAAGGAGCGATATCCAGAACCAATAAAATGTGAATTATTTCCAGCTTCTATTGAAATTTTTTTAGTCATCGAGAAACGAACAACTCCAGATGAGAAAGCATAATCATAACCATTTACTTTAAACGGTTTTGTCCTAGAGCCACCTGGTATTACAGCATTTTGAAGACTATAATGATCTCCAAAATCATACAACTCACCGCGTTGATTAAAATAAACTTGCTCGTAGGGTTGAAAACGTGCTTGATTTTCTGAGAAAACAAAATTAAAAGATACATTATTTATAAGTTGTCCTTCAACATAGATACCTCTTGTATTTCGAAACATTGGAAAACCAGTGGAATCCAAATTGTATCTCCCCTTCGACAAATTTAGTAACGGACTAATATTAATATAACCTTCTTTTCGCTTGATTTCAATTAAATGATGCTTATAAAAAAACTCAGCTAAATCAGTATACTGCTTAGAAGAATCACGTATTAAGTAATTTAAGTTTAACTGTTGTTCATTGGCAGGAAAAAAGGTAGTAGTTGAATTTCCTTTCGATAGTTGTATGAACTTTTCTTTGTAGAATGTATTGGACAGTATAAGTTTGTTCTGTGCAAAAGATAAAGAACAAAATATTGAAAATAAGATTATTAAATTAATTTTCATGAATGAGCCAAACATTGATTTCTGAGTGCTTTTGTTTTCGCTATGAAATGTGGGTTATACAAATCTTCTTTATTGTAAATAAGCGGTTCTTGTGTATCGAAATTAAGTACCTCCCCATCTAATGCTTCAATAATTGCTTGTCCAGCTGCAATGTCCCATTCCATTGTTGGAGCAAAACGGGGATATATATCTGCGGTATTTAAGGCCAAATCAAAAAATTTCAGTGCACTTCCTCGTTGTTTATAATCAATTGTTCCAAAGTCTTTTTCTAAAACAGCTACAAAGGTATCAGTTTCAGGTGTGTTGTAACTTCTTGATGCTAAAAGTACAAGTGGATGATTAATGGAGTCTTTTGTTTGTATTTGTTTCGAAGAGGTAATTGTTCCTGCTTCAACAAATGTGAGAATAAAGACACCTTCTTTTTTACCACCAATAATAATTTCCTTTTTTACAGGCGCAACTATAATTCCGAAAATAGGTTGTTGATTTTCTATTAAAGCAATATTAATAGCAAATTCACCATTTTTCTTTATAAATTCTTTTGTTCCATCCAAAGGATCAACACACCAGTTTTTTATCCAAGATTTTCTTTCCTCGTAAGGTAGATTGATAATCTCTTCTCCGACGATTGGAATACCAGTTTCTTTTAAACGACTATGAATCAAATCAGAAGATGCTTTATCTGCTTCTGTAACAGGACTTCCATCTGCTTTGTCTTCGTAAGAAAAACCTGTAGAATAATAATCCATCAATACGAATGAAGCGTCTATTCCGGCTTGTATTGCAATTTGATATATCTCTTTGAACTGAATCATTTCATTCCAAAAGTAATGAAATGATTGTTACTTATTGCTAATAACAATCTTTTTTGATTGAACTGTTTGAGCGGAAAAATAGCCAAGTGCACCATTATCAAACAATGGATCTGGATTTGCTGGTGTAGCACTCTGTTGACCACCACCATTCAAACTCAAGGTGAAGAAATAGCGGAAGACTTTATTTTCAATACATGACAACTCTACATCAGCAGTAATTGAATCCAATATTTCAGTTTTTCCATTTACCTCAATTTTCCATTTTTTCCTATCACCAATTAATGTATCAGGTGTATATTCATTTCTA
>CANGHE010000040.1 GCA_947453545.1 Flavobacteriia bacterium | reverse complement strand
ATATAAGTTGGTGTAGAATCATTTGGCATTCTCTGAATTAACACCTGCGAAGTTCTCAAATACGGTGTTGAAAAATCCATTTTCATTCTCCTGTCCTTTGTAATTGTATAACTACAAGCCAAAATTTGAGCATCACCAACTAAGAGTTGGCCTTCTGCATTATCAAGATTATCTATGAATGTTAATTCAAGTTTAACCCCTAATTCTTTCGCAAAAGCCTTCAAAACTTCATATTCAAAGCCCATATGCGTCCCTTTAAAGTAATAATATGAAGTAGGACTTTTTTCGATTAATACAACTAGTTTCTTTTCTTTGAGAATAACTGGCAAGTCCGCATTTTCACTTGCGAAAATATATTCCGAATACCTTTCAGTACTTCTTTTACAAGCACTTAAAAGAAAACAAAAAAATAAAAAAATACCAATTTTAAATTTCATATGGCCATCAAAGTAGTCTATCAAGTATGTTTAAAACAATACATAATCTTGAATAATACTTAATTGTTACGAAAAATATCAAAATAAGTTTCTATATGGGCTAAATAAATAAGATAGACTATTCAATAATAATATAAACCAAAATTGTAAATTTGCTAACCGAAATTAACATCATGTCCAAATTACAAGCTGTTGTATTTAAATTTCTAGATATATTTTATCCTGTCTTTAACAGATTTATGGATAAACAAACCTATCATTATTTAGCTTGTGGTGGCAGTAATACCCTATTTGGATTAGTTATTTTCTTTTATTTTGAACATTATGTTTTTCATCAGCACTCAATCGATATTGGAATTATTGAAATTCATGCGCACATAGCTGCATTTATGATTTCATTTCTAATAACATTTCCAATTGGTTTTTTGATGAGTAGATATATTGTATGGAATGACAGTAATTTAGCAGGTAAAAAACAATTATTTCGCCATATGTTGTTTGTAGTCCTAAGCGTATTTATGAATTACGGATTACTTAAACTTTTTGTTGAATACTTCAACTGGTGGCCAATGCCAAGTCAATTTTTAACAACATGTATCATTGTTGTTTTCAGTTACATTACGCAAAAGTATATTTCCTTTAAATAACCTTTTATTCCACTCCGTAATCTAATCGTTTCGTTGTTACGTATCTTGGTACGTAATATTTACTTCCATTAAATTGATCAATTGCTATTCCTTTGGAGGTAGATGCATGAATAAACTTTATACCATCGGTAGGATGAACTTCATATATTATAGCTACATGTCCTATTCTATTAGATCCCGAGTTGCTACCTTTAAAAAACATCAAATCCCCAGGTCTTGCTTCAGATAACTTTACCGTTCTCCCATATTCAGCCATACCATAACTCGAATGCACAATATCAAATCCGAAATTCCCCAACACATATGATACAAAACCAGAACAATCAAAACCTGTAGGTGAAGAACCCGAGCTCAGATATGGGGTACCTAAGAATGTTTTTGCAAACGATAGCATATTATCAACATAAGTAGAGTTATTAACCGGTAAAGGATCTACTCTTTCCTCTAAATTTAATTCTAAATCTTCTTCATTAACTTTTGATTCAGTAGTATTTACCTGAGCAAAGCCTCTTACAGAAGATAGAGAGAATATTAGAAAAAAAATGAAACGATAGATGCTTATATTTTTCATACAATTGCAAAAATATCACTATTTTCACACTTCAAACACAATAACCTTGAATAAAGTACCTGAACATAACCTTACAAAACTATATTACTCCATTGGTGAGGTAGCTAGTATGTTTGAAGTAAACACTTCTTTAATAAGGTTTTGGGAGAAAGAATTTCAAATAATAACACCAAAAAAAAACAGAAAAGGGAATCGTTTGTTTTCTCCTAAAGACATTTCAAACCTTAACAAAATTTATTATTTAGTTAGAATAAAAGGATTTACTCTTGAAGGAGCTAAGAATGCGCTGAAAACAAAAGAGGACTTAAATGACTATGTAATTCAAGATGAACAATCATTGGAAAATGACGTTATTTTAAAACTAGAAATAATAAAATCTAAGTTACTAAACTTAAAAAATCATTAATCTTTTTTAGCTTCTAAAAAAAGTCTATTTAAATATTCTAAAGAATCTATAATTTCTAGTTCACTGATTGTTTTATTAATAACAGATTGACCAATTGAAATTAACAACACACACTTAATCTCCCCATTTTTATTCTTTTTATCATTTTTCATCAATTGATAAATTTCATTCAAACTTTCATTAGACAGGTCAATTGGAAAATAATGCATTAATAAAACTTTTTCAATTTGACTAAACTCTGAAAGAGTTAAATAATTGCGTTTAAAAGAAATATAAGACTCTGCTAATATACCCAACGCGACTGCATATCCATGCGAAATTGGATCATTCTCAAAAAAATACCCCTCCAATGCATGTCCAATTGTATGTCCGAAGTTTAATTTCTTTCTCAAATCAGATTCAAACGGATCTTCTAATACAATTGTATTTTTCAATAGTAATGAATTATAAATATGCTCTTCATTAATTTCTTTAACTACATCAATCATAGTTACAAGTTCATTCCAATGTCCCTCATTTAAAGCAAGTCCATGTTTTAACATCTCTGCAAAACCATTGAAAACTTCCCCTTCCGGAAGAGAATGTATAAAACCTGGGTCTATAAATACAGCTTTAGGATTTACAAAAAGTCCTATTTGATTTTTGTAGCTTCCTAGGTCTACTCCTGTTTTCCCACCAATTGATGCATCCACCATCGCTAATAACGAAGTTGGAATGTTAACAAAATCAATACCTCTTTTATAAAGAGAAGCAATAAAACCTCCCATATCTGTTATAACACCCCCACCTAAATTAATTAAAACATCTTGCCTTTCAAAACCATACTCAGACCAAGTTTCCCAAACTTGCATACATATATCCATGACTTTATTCTCTTCTCCTTGCGGCAGAACAATTACTTCTGCATTGGAAAGAAATGAATAAGAAGTTAATAGATATTCTAAGCAATGTTCATTCGTGTTTTCATCAACAAGAATTATTTTTCGAGAATTAGGATAATTTACATTCATAAAATATTCAAAAGAAGACTCTTGTAAAGATCCCAACTCAATTCTATAATTTTCCGCTTCAATTGTGTAAATCATTCCTATATATATTGTATTAAAATAAAGTTACATTATTTTTTAACATTCAAACAACTAAAGGTTTTTAATACGTTAAATTATTCTTAAATTTCGAAATATTTTGAAAAAGATGAAACAGTTTAACAATACTGAAATTGCATTTAGAAGTAAATCGAATCAAGATTTGAACCGTGCTTATTGGTTATTTAAAATTATTGGATATCCTAGCATAGTCAAAATAGGAAAAGGATTTACAAATTTCGCTCTTAAATCGCATCTTCCCATAAACGGAATTATCCGTAGTACGATATTCAAACAATTCTGCGGCGGAGAAACTATTAATGAATGTGAAAAAGTGACTTCTGAATTATTTTCTTTTGGAATTGGAACGATACTTGATTATTCAGTTGAAGGAAAAACATCCACCGAAGACTTTGAAAAAACAACAAATGAAATAATTGCAACTATATTAAAAGCCAAAGGAAATCCTGCCATACCATTTGCCGTATTTAAAGTTACAGGTATAGCAACATTTTCTATTCTTGAGAAATACAACAACTTAAACAATGATTTATCAGAAAATGACAAATTAGAATTTCAAGGGATATTAAGTCGTGTTGACCGTATTTGTAAAGCCGCATACGATAATGATGTCCCTGTGTTTATAGATGCTGAAGAAACTTGGATTCAAGATACAATAGACAGACTTTGTGTTTCTATGATGAATAAATACAATAAAGAAAAGGCAATTGTATTTAACACACTTCAAATGTATAGACATGATAGAATTGAATTTTTACAAAACGCAATTCAAGATGCTAGACAAAATGGATACCACTATGGTATAAAATTAGTTAGAGGTGCCTATATGGAAAAAGAGAGAGAAAGAGCTATACAACTCGGTTATCCATCACCAATTCAAGCAACAAAAAAGAATACAGATAGTGACTATAACAAAGCACTTGAAATCATTATTGATAATATCGCTGTTTTAGCTTTGTGCGCAGGAACTCACAACGAAGAAAGTTCTTCCTATTTATCCGAATTAATTAAAAAAAATGGATTAGAGAAAGTAGACAAACGTATTTATTTTGCTCAGTTACTAGGAATGAGTGATCATATATCTTACAACCTTTCAAATGATGATTACAATGTTGCTAAATATGTACCATATGGACCTATAAGTGAAGTACTTCCTTATTTATTAAGAAGAGCTGATGAAAACACATCTGTTGCTGGTCAAACTGGAAGGGAATTATCTTTGTTAACCATTGAAAAGCAACGTAGAAAAGGATAATATTGCAAACTAGGCGTCATAAAAATCAAAAAAGTAGTACACTTATAAAGGCAGGATTACTAAGTTCTTTACTAATCTTGGCAAATATAATTTGGTACATGTTTTTTTATTCTGATAAATCCTTGGATTTAACATTCGGAATAATATCACCTATTCTATATGGTTTGTATTATTTTTTCATTAAAAAAATTAGAAAGAAGAGTAAATCAAAAATCAAAG
Organism: Flavobacteriia bacterium; assembly: GCA_947453545.1. Lineage (GTDB taxonomy): Bacteria > Bacteroidota > Bacteroidia > Flavobacteriales_D > Crocinitomicaceae > CANHVK01. The sequence goes on along the minus strand of CANGHE010000040.1, from coordinate 14,901 downwards.
CTATAATTTACATCCCTATTTCTTATACTTTTTTTGGTATATTTTGGTTAGTATTTAGTATTGGTATATCTAAGTTATCTAGCGTTTCTGATCCTTCAAATGTAGAAACAGAGGATGTAATTGAGAAACTCGAGATTAAAAACTTTTTTATTTTTAATCCAAATCTTTCTTTTCCAAGTAAAATTTCCGAAGAAATTGAACGCAGGGTTTGGAACAAATCTATTTACCCTACAACAATACAGCAATCTAAGAAACAAACAAATAATTTAATATTATTTATTATATTATTCTTTATTCAAATGATTGCTATATATCTTATTGAAAATATTATTTACCCAAGAATAAAACCTCAACAGAAAAAGAAAAGTCGTGGTTCTAGCTCGCGTAGACCTCCTAGAGACACAATTATTTCTTCTGAGAAAGATGTGTTTTTAAATTTTAGTGAGTCAAAAAAAATAGAAGAACTTACGATAGAAGAAAAAAAGTCTACATTTCCTAAACTTTAATTATAAAAGTTATTACATCAATTTAGAATCTATTTCCAAACTTTCAGATTGAAAATTTCACCATCAAATTCACCATACGTACAATACTTTATCCAATCGCCAGTGTTTACATATTTTGCATCAAATATTGGATGAAAAATAGGTAAATGTCTATGTCCAAAAACAAAATAATCAACACGATTAATACAGTATTGTTCTTTACAATATTGAATCAACCATTCTTTATCTTCGCCAAGAAAGACCTCATCCAAATGCCCTGATTTAGCTCTGCTGCGTTTTGATAAAAAATCTGCTAATCCTATTCCAATATTAGGATGAATAAATCCAAAAAATGACTGAATAAATTTATTTCTAAATACTTTTTTCAATATTTTATAAGTATGATCCCCAGGACCCAATCCATCACCGTGTCCAATATAAACCCGTTTGCCAAAGATATCTCGTGTAATTGGCTCATAATATATTTTAATTCCTATCTCTTTAGGAAGATAATCAAAGGCCCACATATCATGATTACCGATAAATAAATGTACAGGTATTCCTGCATCCGTAAACTCAGCTAACTTTCCTAATAAACGAACAAATCCTTTAGGTACAGCATATTTATATTCAAACCAAAAATCAAAAATATCACCAACCAAAAATAATTCATTGCAAGTTGGTTTAATAAAATCTAACCATTCACAAATCTTTTTCTCTCGAACAATACTTTTCTCATGATTCGGAGCACCTAGATGAAAATCTGAGGCAAAATATACTTTCTTTACTTTCGGTTCAGTCATACTAAAAACCGAAGATTGATTTTAATACATTCTCTAATTCCTCTCCTCTTAAATTCTTTTGGATAATCTTTCCTTCTTTATCAATCAATACAGTAAATGGTATTCCAGATACTTTATATTGCTGCGCAGCTTCATTTGACCATCCTTTTAAATCACTAACATGATTTGTCCAAGTTAAATTATCTCTTTTAATAGCCTCAATCCATGGTGCTTTTTCTTTATCCAGTGAAACACTCATTACAGTAAATCCTTTATCAGCATACTTTTGGTACAATCTAACAACATTTGGATTTTCTTTACGACAAGGTCCACACCAAGATGCCCAAAAATCTAACAATACCACTTTACCTTTTAAATCTGATAATTTTAATTTTGTCCCATCAGATTTCGGCTGAGAAAAATCTGGAGCTTCCTTTCCAGGAGATAAGAAAAGCGTAGCCTCGTATGCAGCTTTATTTTGCATGTACATTGCCTTTATTTGATTAACTGTTGGAGAACCTTCAAACCCATTTACAATTTGATCTACAATCATTTCGTATCCTTTAAAATTTTCGTTTGGATCAATTGTAGATAGTAGAGGTAATAATGCTGGTGAGTTAGCATTTTGATTTATAAAATTTTGCTTGTAATTCTCAAATTCATAATAAATTGGTGTAAATGATTGATTAACTTGTTGCTGCTGATCAGGATGTTGTTGTAAATATGCATTAGCAGAATCTTTCTTATGATTGTAATTCTGTAATTGTATAACAAATTTATTTAATTGTGAAGATTCATCAGAACCAACGATATTATTAAAATATGTAATATTTTTTGCATCTCCATAAACTTGAAAATTAGCATTTTCTCTAACTATCAAATTTAAGTGTTGATTGTCATTTACTCTCAACACATAAATATCTTTTGAAGGTAGTTTTCCTTTAATTGTGAAATTTCCTTTTTTATCTAGAGATGTTTTTAAATAATCTTTGTAATGGGTTCCATAAAATTGAGAAAGCGAGATAGAATCTTTCGTCGCATTTACAATTTGGCCACTAATTGTAATATCTATTGGTTTTTGAGCAAGAATAATAAAGCTACAAACACTTAATATCACAGTAAAAATTAATTTCATATTCAAATTATTTAGTTAAAAGTTGAATTTTTTGTTCTAGTACTTGCCCTCTAAGATTTACCCCAACAACTTGTCCTGATTTATCAATTAAGACTGTATGAGGAATAGAATTAAAATTATAAATCTTAGTTAATGGCGTATTCCATTGTTGTAGATCACTTACATGGCCACTCCATTGTAAGCCATCAGCTTTAATTGCTCTTTTCCAAGCTTCTTTGTCCGAATCTAATGAAACACTGAATACAGTGAAACCTTTCGAACTGTATTTTTTATACAATGCTAAAACATTCGGATTCTCTTTACGACAAGGTCCACACCAAGAAGCCCAAAAATCAAGTAAAACCACTTTCCCCTTCAAAGAAGATAATTTGACAACTTGACCATCTGGATTAGGTAATGCTATTTCTGGTGCATAGATAATCCCTGATTTAGCACCTTCATACTGATGTAAACCATCGGTAATCTGATTTACTTGCATAATCATCGATCTTGTTATTGGTGACGAAGGATATTTTTTCTTAAATGCAAGAGAAACTTTATTAAGAACATCCAAATTTGACTTATCCCAATTTTCGAATCCCATTGCAGGTGTCATAGAAGTACTCAGAACTATAGAAGCAGGATTTGAAGGTTCTTTAAGCATAGTTGTTTTAGCAAAAAAATCTAATGGTTTTCTTAACTCAAAAAATTGATTTAATTGTTCTTCCTTAGTTAAACTAGAATTGGAAGCTAACGCTGTTTGTTTCATTGCAAAATCATTGAAGAGACGCATATACTCAGTTATAATTGGACACCAATTAGCCCCCTTAATTATTGGTAAACGCTCAAAAGAGACATAATTTGCATGAATCGATATTCTCTCCTTAGGTGATAATGTTAGTGGAATACTTTTATTTCCAGTTGTACCAACTGTTAATTGATATAATCCTAGCCCCTTGATGTTTCCTTTTAAAATAAAAGAACCATCTACCTCCGTAGTTGTTTCTGCAAGTTTAATGGTACCTCTAGAGCTTAAAGCTTCAAGAAAGATTGGTTGGTTTGCAGCCCCCAATACTTCTCCTGTAATCACAAAATTATCAGGTAAAATAGTTTTTTTTTCTTCTTTATAATCTGAATTGCTACATCCAATAACAATAGAAAAAGTAATTAGAAAGAATAAATAATTAATAAATTTCATATACATACTTATATCAATGAATCTAACATTTTTCTTAATAGTGGATTCGCTTGCTTTGGATCGGCTTTTCCTTGTGACACTTTCATCAGTTGCCCCATCAAAAATCCTACCAACTGTTTTTCACCAGTTATATAACGTTGGATTTCATTTGGATTACCTTCTATTACTTGATTAATATAATTAACTAAACTACTTTCATCAGACTCCTGTAATACATTCAACTCTGTAGCCAACTCTAAAGCTGACAATCCTTGATTTTCAAACATTGCAGGGAATATTTTACTAGATGCAACAGAATATGAAACTTTACCAGCTTCAATCAAATTAATTAAATCAGCAATTGATGCAGGCTTGAGAGGAAATTCGGTAATTTCAAGAACCCTTTGATTAAGATAGCCTTTAATCTCTCCCATCAAAAAGTTTGCTGCCATTTTTATATGTGAAGTATTTAATAAAATTTCTTCAAAATATAATGCAATATGCTTATTATCAACTAAAATTGTAGCATCATATTCTGAAAGACCAAATTGTTCTGTGTATTTTAAGTATAATTCTCTTGGTAAAGCAGGCATCTCTTGTTTAATCGCTTCAATATGCTCTTGCCCTACATAAATAGGTTGTAAGTCAGGCTCTGGAAAATAACGATAATCATTAGCTGCTTCTTTTGAACGCATTGAAATTGTAATCCCCTTTAACGCATCAAAACCTCTTGTTTCTTGACTCACTATTCCTCCAGTTTCAATAACCTCAATTTGACGTGAGATTTCAAACTCAATCGCCCTTTGTACATTGCGAATTGAGTTCATATTCTTAACTTCAACCTTCGTACCAAATTCTTTTGCGCCAATTAGTCTAACAGAAATATTTGCGTCACAACGTAACGAACCTTCTTCCATGTTACCATCACATATGTCAAGGTAACGGACTAATTTTCTTACTTCAGTAACATAATTATAAGCCTCTAGAGAGGAACGAATATCTGGTTCTGATACTATTTCTAATAAAGGTACACCAGCCCTATTTAAATCTACAAGTGTATCATATAAATCAACATCATGGATACTCTTACCTGCATCCTCTTCCATGTGAATTCTAGTAATACCAACATTCTTATAAATTCCTTGATCATCCTTTACTACGAGATATCCTCCAGTACAAATTGGAGTTTTATCTTGTGTGATTTGATAACCTTTCGGTAAGTCAGGATAGAAATAATTTTTACGAGCAAAATATTGATCTGAGGCAATATTTGCATGACATGCCAATCCTAATTTTATAGCATTTTCAATGGTTTTTTTGTTCATCACTGGCAAAGTACCAGGATGACCTAAAGAAACAACACTAACATTCGTATTAGGATGCGATCCAAATTCATTTGCATCAGAAGCATACGCCTTAGATTTAGTTAACATTTGAGCATGTATTTCTAAACCTATAACAACTTCGTATTTATCTCTATTATCCATCTTTAAACGCGAGAAATTAATTCTTTTAATATCAATGTCATTTTGGGTTCTTGACGGGAAGCAACTTCAATTACCTCCTCCAAACTAACTTTCTTAATTTTTCCAGGCACCCCCAAATCTGTGATAATACTTATTGCAAACACAGGGATTTCCATATGTCGTGCTACAATAACTTCAGGAACAGTTGACATACCAACAGCATCTGCTCCAATCGTACGCACAAATTTATATTCAGCAGGAGTTTCTAATGTAGGTCCTGTCAAACCTAAATAAGTACCCTCAGCTATTCGAATTTCATTTTCTTTCGCTATATCTTTTGCAATTCGAATCATATCTGGACAATATGGTTCACTCATATCAGGAAAACGTGGTCCTAATTCATCAAAATTTTTGCCAATCAAGGGATTACCTGGAAAAAAGTTAATGTGATCATTTAAAATCATAATTTCACCAACGATAAAATCAGGATTAACACCACCCGAAGCATTACTTACAAATAACTTCTCGATACCTAATAATTTCATTACACGAATAGGGTAAGTAACCTGTTTAAAATCATATCCCTCATAATAATGAAAACGTCCTTGCATCGCAACAACATTTTTCCCCCCTAATTTTCCGAAAATTAATTTTCCAGAATGACTTTCAACTGTAGAAACTGGGAAATTTGGTATGTCAGCATAGGAAATTTCATTTTCAACTTCAATTTCCTTTACTAATCCTCCTAATCCTGTACCTAATACAATTCCTACAGAAGGTTTAACATTTGTTTTACTTAATATATAGTCAACTGACTCCTTAAACTGCTCTAACATAACCTGTTATTTCATTAATAAAATCTTCTTCTCTATCAATCTTTACCTCTATAGGTAGATAAAACCATGGATATTTAATCATTTCCTCCTCTGATAAAGTATCTTTCAAACGCATATAATCTTTTTCAGTTGTAAGAATGAACTTTTCATTCGCTGGTATGGTGTCAAATTTAGCATGAATTTTTCTAATATCAATCAAGCTGAAGCTATGATGATCTGGAAAAAATAAAGTTTCTGTAGTATTTATACTTTCTACATATTTAACTAATGGAGCAGGGTTTGCAATCCCTGTAATTAGCAAAACAGTCGCACTTTCACTAAACTTAAGGTTATTAAACGAAATTGGAAAACCATATTTTATATGTGAAAAAAACACTTTATTCGAATCCAACTTAATTTTATTTAAAAATCTATTTTTTTCTTGTAAATCAATATTGACAGGACATTTAGTAACTATCAAAATATCAGATCTTTTAACTCCAAATCTATACTCCCTTAAGTCACCGGCAGGTAACATATAATCATTAAAATATGGATTTGAATATTCCGTTAAAATAATATTCAATCCAGCCGTAACTTTCCGATGTTGATAGGCATCATCTAAAATAATTAAATCTATCGTTTGTTCATTTATTAATTTTTCAATACCAAACACTCTTGATTCACATACAGAAACTACAATTTTATTCATAAAACGATATGCATACGATAACGGCTCATCACCAACATTAGTTGCTATATCAGCTGTAGTAACATACCTAAAACCATTGGTTTTTCTACCATAACCTCTACTCAACACTGCAACAGAATAACTTCCAATCAATTTATTAATCAAATACATAACATGAGGAGTCTTACCTGTACCACCAACAGATAGGTTGCCAACACAAATTGATTTTAAAGGAATTTTATATGTTTTGAGAATGCGAAAATCATATAAAAGATTACGTAAATATGTAACCAAACCATATATGATCGCTAAAGGAAATAGAAATGTTTTTCTAAAAAGACGTGTCAAAGAAATCATATGTACTAGTATCTATCGCAAGGAATAAACACTTTTTTAGGCATTGTACTTGCACCTGTATATATTGCAGAAAACTCAAATGTACCTTTTCTAGAATTTGTACCTGAACTTAAAGATGAAAGATTAACATCATAACTTAACCCAATATCAAATTTCTTGTATTTAAAGCCCCCTGATGGTATTAAAGCATCAAAAGTTCGGTCTATGCCATGCCTATAAAAAAGTCCCATGTAAACAGACGGTATTGTTTTATTCGATATACTTTTTCTTAAATTTGTACCTAATAAAAAATCATTTGCTTTAGCTGTCCACATAAACAACGTTTTAGGCTGCAGTACCAAAGAAGGAGTAAGTACATAATTTAATTCAGCAAAAAAAACTTTTCTCGCCCTTAATCTTTCTGAATTATTCTTTAAATAACTATCCTTGGGCAAGTTAATATGATTAATTGAAAATCCTAATTTAGGTTCCAACTTACCTACTTTTCTAGACCACTGACTACCAATATTTAAATCCCAATATTTTTGAGATGGTTTTAATTGTGTTTCCAAGGATGGTACCCCCTTATTAAAATCACCTGCTTGATAATCCCATTGTCCAGGATAAGTTTGTGAATTAGGATCAGATGCACTCGATACTAATCCTGTTTGAATTCCAATTCTAAAAATATTTAATTTCCAACTGTAACTTGTAGAAATAGAAGCTAATATTTTTGTAGAATTTACTGTGTAGTTAATATTACTATTTAGAATCGTATTAAATTCTTTACCCGAAAATCGATCACTTGAAATCATAATCCCAGCATCAAATTGATGATTTTTTAAATAAAACAAATGATCAAACGATAATAAATAAGTTGATATAGGCTGTTTATTTAATTGTGACCATTGATTTCTATAATTTAAAGTAATTCTATAATCTCCATCATAATCTCCCATTTTAGCAGGATTCAGTAGATGATCAGAATTGTAAAATTGAGATAAATGAATATCTTGAGCTAAAACTAAGTTAGTTATTACAACCAAAAACAATATCAACAAACCTCTCATTACCACATTTTTGGATTAGATAAATATGTTTTAGCCATTTTCAAATATTGCTCGTGAGTAAAACCACAGTCACATGCTTCTGGATAGTAGGACATAATATTACCTACTAATGGATCAAAATATTGACCATTACTATCAGGTGTTGAATAAATGAACTTACACTTCGAGTCAATATAATTTGTTAGCGGACTCCCTTTAACATAAGGATCTGCAGGAGTATCACACAAACCATCACCTTCTGTTGAACAATTGGAACCATTTACTAATTCTTTAACTCCACTTTTCCCTATATTAAATGTATGTAACAAACCAAAATAATGGCCCATTTCATGAGCTATGGTCCTTAGTGTAGAAGTTTTTTTTAACACCACACCACCATTCATAGTATCGCAAATCGAACCTAAATCCGCAAACCCTTGTGCGCCAGAAGGATTTTTAATTTCATCAACAAAATATATATTAATTCTATTTTGAACATTAAATAATTGTTGTAATTCTTTCCATTGCCCTTTTAAAGTGTCAATAGTATCATATCTGAAATTTTTAATATATTTCAAATCACAGACTTTAAATGAAACGCAGATAGAATCAAAAATCGGATTTAATTGATCTACCAAATTATTTATCTGTTGAGAAGAAATTCCATTATTACCAAGACTATCTTGAACAATGTGAGCAACTATCGAAAACTCCTTATCTATACAAGGTAGTTTAGTTCTTTTCTGCGCAATAGTTACGGCAGAAAAGATAAATAAAAAACAAAAACAACTATAAATCTTATTCATAGAATCTAGTAAAGAATGTCAAAGATAAATTAAAATATCTAACATTAATTAAAATTATAATTCAATAGATTCAAATTTAAAATATTTTGTAAAAGTTACACATTCAAGTTTATATGTATTTTGATTTCAATAAGAATAAATGTAATTTTAGCCGTTATTTGCATAAAAAAATACAAGTAAAAAATTTTAACAAAACTAGAATGAAATCAATATACGCATATATTTTCACTTTTTTTTTCTTACTAACAAGCACCCTATCAATTGCTCAAAACTCTGATTTTAAAGAAATCTGTGCTGGGGGAACTGTTACATTTAGCTCTAACTCACCACAATCAACATATTATTGGGATTTCAAAGACTTTGCATCATCAACTATCGCATCTCCAAGTCATATCTTTTCTACTCCTGGTGTATACAATGTTGAATTAAGTACAGTTAAAGGAGGAGCTATTGTTGGAACAATAAGCATAACTGTATATGAAAAACCAATTATTACAATAACATCTGATTTAAACACTTCAACTAAAGGATGTTCCCCACTAAACGTAAGCCTAAATGCATCAACAGAAAAACCACTCCCTAACAATATTTCAGGAACTTTTAATTGGATTACAGGAGATGGAACGCCTGAGTTTGTTAATCAAAATCATTTATCGCATATATATACCACAGGAATCTATGGATTAACTATAACTCTTAACACTCCAAGTATTCCATCTTGTAACACAACTAAAGTTCTAGACAACTATATTTCTGTTTCTACTAAACCAATTGTAAATTTTTCTTCGACTCCACAAAATCCATCCGCTTGTGTTGGACCAATCAATGTTACCTCTTGGACAAACAACTCAAGTTCACAACAAAACATTCCGCTAAAATATAAATGGGATTTTGGTAATACTAACACTTCAGTAGATATTAACGGGAGTCCTCAGACATATAGCGCAGATGGACAATATACTATAACACTAACAGCTACTGATACAAATAATTGTAGTGCTAATACTTCAAATTTTATTTCTTTAGGAAAACCTAAAGCAAGCTTTACAGTAAACGATACTGTATGTATAAACACTTCATTCAATATTATAAATACCTCAGGCTCAAGTGGGACTTGGAAAATAGATAATGGAACTCCACAGTTTAATTTGTCAAATCATACATTTAATACTAAAGGCAATCACACAATCGCACTAAGTATTAGTTTAAATGGATGTTCTGATGAGGTTACAAAAAACATTTTTGTACAAGACCCTAGTGTTCAAATCACTTCTAGTCCAACATATTCATGCCATGATACATTGACATCTTTTTATTCTGCAAAATTAACAAACGACAATGTATCAAAAATTAAATCCTACAGTTGGAGTTTCAATAGTCCATTTGCCTTTCCGAATAGTACCACAAGTGCTAATCCTAAATGTTTTTACAATACATATGATAGTACCTATCATTATAGAAAATTAAATAAATTTCCAGTAGATTTAACAATCACAACATATGCTGGTTGTACAGCCAAAGCTAACAGAATTAATGATACAATTTATGAAATGTGGGCTAGATTTGTTCCTGATAAACATCAAGGATGTAAAGATCTAAATGTTACATTTTCAGACTCTTCCACCTCTCACTTAAAAAAACCAATTGCTATGTGGGAATGGGACTTTGGTGATGGATCCCCTAAAGTTGTAACCTTTACAAAGACAGCACCAACTCATACCTACACTACAGAAGGTGTGTATTACCCGAAATTATATGTTTATGATAATACAAACAAGCTCCTTAATACCACATGCTTAGACACTTCATATTTAATAGAGATTAAAGTTGGTTCCAAACAAAACATAAGCTTTACTGCATCACCGAATTCCGTTTGTCCTGGTGAAACAATAAATTTCACTAATACAAGTTCAAATAATGTAAAATCAATAATAGATTCTTGGCATTATAGCTCAAACAAAGAAAAATTATCACATTGTTTTCAAAACGACAATCCTTCATTAATATTTAATGATACTGTTGGTACCCATACTATCACTTTAACAGGAGAGTACAATGGATGCCAAAGTTTTATATCACAAACAATTGATGTAAAAGGCCCAATTGCAGATTTTGATTATGTATTAGATTGTAAAACTCCAAATTTAATCAAATTAGTAAACAAATCTAAAAACCAAGGGATTACAAGTATAGTTTGGGATTTAGGAGAAACTACAATTAACAGTTTAAGTACTGATGATACTATTAGTTATACTTACTTAAGTCCAGGCAATAAAAAAATAATTATGACGGTTAAGGGGGCATCAGGTTGTAAAGATGGTAAAGATTCGACCTATATTCATATTGGAACAATACAATCGAATTTAACTCTTACGGATATACAAAACAATGCTCCAATTATAACAAATATAGGCTCGAAGCCAATTATTGATGGTGGTGCAAATTACCTATATGATGCAAACGGCTCAAATGATGTTTATACTGATTGTTATAGAGGATATTCTTTCATAACCCAAAAAGCAGGAAGACCAAACACATACAATATTCAAAAAGATACATTTCAATTAAATTCATCATTTGATCAATTTGTAGGAATGGTAGTTCGAAATGCAAATAATTGTGTTGATACAGCCAAACAAATTGTCAGAGTTATTAATACAACCGCTAAATTTAATATTACAAATAAAATAACTAACGATGTTACTAGTCAACCAATCTGTTTACCCGCTACAATAAAATTTGATGATATAAGCACTTCTGATACAACTATTGTTAGTTGGGATTGGGATTTTGGTGATAATACAGCACATTTCAATGGTCAAAACCCTCCTAATCATATATACAAAAGTGGTTCAGTTCAAAACGACACCGTTTATATTACTCTAACAATAAAAAACAAAGCTGGCTTTACAAGAGAAGTAAAAAAAGGTATACCGATATATGCTCCATTAGCTAAAATAACATCATCGCCATCAATAGACCCATCTGATTTAAAAATTCATACATGCAGTGGAAATACAGTAAATTTAATAGCTAATCAATTAAAGGGTACTAATTTATCTTACAAATGGACATTTGAAGATGGAAAAAATGATTTAACAAGTAATCCAAGTAAAAAATTCAATATTACTTCAAATAATAATGAAAAAGATGAAGTAGTAAAGCTTGTATATACTGAACCATCCACGGGATGTAAAGACTCAATAGAACAAATAGTAAATATTCAACGTATTCCTATCGCCATCATTTCTTCAGATAAAGAAAATGAAAAAGTGTATTGTCACCCTTTTAATGTCACTTTTAACAATACAAAATGTGTTAGTCCAATCGGAACAATAACAACCTGGCAACTAACACCTATAGTATCTATTGATAATAGCACAGCTTCTTTTTCATATCCAAAAGGAAAACAAACTGTCACACTAACTTTAACAACTACGAATGGCTGTAAAAAAGACACTCTTTTCCCATTTACAGTTATTGGCCCTGAAGGTAAAATCACAGCGGATCCTAAAACAATATGTAAAGGTGAAAGTGTTAACTTTGAAGGTCTTAATTTTGTTGATGTTACATCTTTCACTTGGGATTTTGCTGATGGAAAACTTGATTCTGTAAATAAAAAAATATCACACACCTATTACACTTTAGAACCAAAATTAAAAGTTCAATTAAAGATGTCAGGAAATGGTTGTATATTTATTGACACTGCAAGTATATTCATAAAACAGGTTATAGCAGATTTTAATATTACAGAAATATTTCCTGCTGGAGTAGATACAATTATTTGTCCAGGAGATGCTATGAAATACGACAACACATCCACTAATGCAGATATCTTCAAATGGGATTTAGGTAATAAAAAAGATATTACAACAAAAGATATAGCTTCGAATACATATCTAAATGAAGACACTTTAAATATTACTTTATTTGCAAGTAGTACATTATTGAACTGCAAAGACACAATAATAAAACAAATTGTTGTCAGCTCACCTCCACAAGTACATGTAATTCCAGATACAGTTTGTGTTCACAATTCAATTAAATTAAATACGCAAGAGGACTTAAGTATTTTTAAATCTTTTGAATGGAGCTCGACAAATCTAACACCTTTAAAAACAACAAATTATTCGATAACAGTAAAAGATAAAGAAAACTGTATTGGAAATAACACAGCACAAATGATTGTTATTCAAGAACCAGATGACTCACCATTTCAAGACACTATAATAATAGGTGATTCCATTACATTACCAGTTGATAATAATTTTGGTGCCTCAATTTTTAAATGGAATCCTGAAAAAGGGCTAAGTTGTCTTGATTGCTCTAATCCTGGAACAAGGCCATTAGCTGATACGATATACACTTTAAATATAACAGACGTAAAAGGGTGTTTTAACAAAACAAAAGTATTTACAATAATTGTAAAACCAGAAACACACATCAAACTACCTACAACATTTACACCGAATGGCGATAACAACAATGATATTGTGTATGTGAAAGGTTGGGGTATTAAAAAGTTAATTTCATTTGAAATCTACAATAGATGGGGAGAATTATTATACAAAGGAACTGATATTAACGAAGGATGGAATGGGTATTATAAAGATGAACTTCAAAATAATGATGTATATGCATACAAGGTTGTTGCCACAAGTTGGTTAAATAAGGAAATGATAAAAGAAGGTTACATTCATTTAATGCGATAACAAAATGTCTAGTCCACTTTTATATGATGAAACAATTAAATTGTTTATTGCACTTATTATAGGCGCTATAATAGGTGCTGAAAGAGAATATAAAAGTAAAGCTGCTGGATTTAGAACCGTGATTTTAATTACAGTCGGATCTACTTTATTCACTATTATTTCGAATACTATAGGTTCAGAAGGTAGAGTAGCTTCTAATATTGTAACTGGTATTGGTTTTTTAGGTGCTGGAGCAATATTTAGAGAAGGAACAACAGTTAAAGGAATTACAACTGCAACAACTATATGGATTTCAGCAGCAATAGGAATGACAATAGGAATGGACAAATATGAATTCGCATTCATTGCCCTAGGAATAGTTATGCTTGTTTTATTAAGCTTCAATTGGATACAACAAATGATTGATAAAACAAATAAAATTGAAACTTATACAATCACGTTAAACAACAACAATTTAACCACCAATAAAGCAACCCTGAAACAACTTATAAAGCAATATAATCTTGAAGTTTCTACAACTAAACAAGCCAAGAATAACGAATACCAAACATTTGTATTTTCTGTTCAAGGTTCATCAATTAACCACAGTAAACTAGTAGAATGTTTATTTGAAACAGACTTTATAGTTTCCTTTGAAGTTTAAAAGTACAGAACAAATAATAAACCACAATTCATTTCATTTTATACCAAACAAAAAAAGGTGAAGAAAAATCTTCACCTTAAATATTATTTAAATTCTAAATTATTCTGCTTCTGTAGGAACCAAAACTCTTCCACAGTGCTCACAAACAATAATTTTTCTTTTTGTTTGGATATCTAATTGACGTTGAGGTGGTATCTTATTAAAACATCCTCCACAAGAATCACGATCAACTGGAACTACAGCTAAACCATTTTTCGCATTTGAACGTAAACGTGAATATGCAACAACCAATCTTTCTTCAATGTTAGCTTTTGCATCTTCAGATTTTGATAGTAAAGCTTCTTCTTCTTTTTGAGTCTCAGCTACAATCTCATCCAATTCAGCTTTTTTAGAAGCTAAATCACCTTGACGTAATTCAAAACGAATTTTAGCCTCATCTAAAATTTCTTTCTTAGTTGTTATAGTAAAGCGTGCTTCTTTAATTCTTTTATCGTTCAATTTAATTTCCAAATCTTGGAATTCAATTTCTTTCTCTAAAGATTCATATTCACGGTTATTTCTAACGTTATTTTGTTGCTCTTTATACTTAGCAATTGCTAATTCAGAGTCTTTAATAGCATTTTTTCTATCTGTAGCATCTTGCTCTAGGTCTTTAATCTCCTCTTGCAATTTATTTAAACGCGTACCTAGACCTTCTAACTCATCTTCTAAATCTTGAACCTCTAATGGTAATTCACCACGGATTGTTCTAATTCTATCGATTTCAGAATCAATTTTTTGTAATTGGTAAAGGGCATCTAATTTGTCTGCCACTGTTACTTCCTT
>CANGHE010000039.1 GCA_947453545.1 Flavobacteriia bacterium | reverse complement strand
TTTTCTTCCCAGATTTATGGTCTGCACAAGAATTGGAAGATTGGGGGAAAGACGTTTAAGTAATTATGAATGTTAAATTATAAATGATGAATTTAACATTATAGGATTGAATGAACTTAACGCGTCAGATTGAGCGTAGTCGAAATCGACATAGAACTAACTTAAAGCACGAGCAATCGTGCTTTTTTTATTTTATAAGCGTAATATCTTTTTTAAAATTCCGTTTGAATTAAAAAAGATATCTTATGAAATCACTTGTTGCTTTTTTAATCATTCTGGTTTTTATCCTGTTGGATAGCTGTATGACAACTAAAAGAATGAATGTTATGTTTGCTTCGGTAAATAATAATGTTTGCAGGAGACTGACGGGAAAAGTGGTTGTTTATGCCATATTTGTCGATTCGAAAGAAACGAAGCCTTGGACGGATTATGATATTAAAACCACGATAGATTCTTTACGTAAAGGAATGGATTGGTTAGAGTTACAAGCAGAAAAAGATTCTATTCCGTTAGAGATTCAAGTTGAGTGTAATCGAAAAAATAATGGAATAGTCCCAATTTATCAAGAGTTTTCGAAGAATACACTTTCTGCAACTTTGTATAAAAAGCCTTTATTTTCAGGAGTTAGAGATATTCATAAATGGGCAGATAAAGTAGCAATAGAAGCAGGCAAGAATCTACCAAAAGATACATCTAGAGTCATAAAATCGAAAAACAAACTTTCGGATAGAGAACGTTTAATTGCTCGTTTGAGGTCGATTCATCGCACTGATAATATTGCATTGATGTATTTGATTAACAATTATCACACAGATGAGATTTCCTTAACGTTGGATGCAAGTAGTAACCATAATGTGGAGTATTCGATTGTGAGTTATAAATATCCGAGTGTATTTACTCATGAATTTTTACATCTTTTTGGAGCTTGGGATTTATATATTACTCCATTCGATTCTAAACGAAAATCAATCAAACGTAAAAAAGTAGCAATGGATTTATTTCCAAACGAAGTAATGGCTTTTGCTTATCGAAATATTGAATCTCTTGAAATCAGTCCTTTTACAAAATATACTATCGGTTGGTCTAAAGAGTTAGATCAAAAATATGCGAATGCCATTTTAGGGAAACGTTTGAGACCTGTGAGGTATTGAATTTGGAGCCAAAAAGATGCATGAATAATTTCTATTAAAAAAATAATTTGAGTTTCAAATAAACTTTTTTATATCTTTAGTCTGATTATTAAAAAATTACATATATAAAATGAGAACAAATATTTATTTCGCAATTATCTGTGTTTTTTATTTCAGTAATTGTTTTAGTCAACATGAAAAACACGTATCTGTAATTTACGATTTTAAAAATAAAGATTTCGACAATTCGATTGTGTCTTTTGTAAGTTCTAAAGATTCACTTTTTGGAATTTTTAAAACTCCAAATTACAAAGATGAATTTTTTAAAATTGATGAAAACGGAAAAGGATATACAACTATTTGGAAATTTGATAGTATAAATAGAGAGCCAAACAGTCTAATCATAAAAGACTCTTTAATCTTTGGAACAACACGTTTCAGTCCAAATAATGGTGGTAATTTATTTCAATATTCATTAAAGAATGGAGAATTTAAATATATCAAAGATTTTGATGGTAGTGAGGTACAAGATACTAAAATTGAAAAAGTAACAGATTCAGTTTTTTGGCTATCTTCAAAAAGTACAGTAAATGATTTAGGAAGTATTTTCACAGTTAATCGTGAAACTGGAGTTTTAAAAAAGGTTGTTATATTCAAAGATACTATTCATGGTTTTGAACCTGCTGATGTCGAATTTTATAAAGATTCAATTATTTACATTAGTTTTTATGGCGGCGGAAATACTTTTCCAGATGGAACAGGAACTTATACTTACGGTGGTTGTATAAATAAAGTTAATATAAATGGTGAAAATTTTCAAACAATAATTTATGGTAATGATTCGATTGGTTCTAATCCATATTCAGTAATAATTAAAGAAAATAAACTCTATGGGATGTTTTCGTATACAGGTAATAATGGTGCAAGTTTTTTTAGCTCTGATTTAGATGGAAACAATTTTACTAAAATTGGACAAATTGAAAACAGAGTTATCACAAATATGTTAGAATCTGATAGTTTGATTTATGCTTTTAGCACATCTGAAATTTTCGGTATTGATCCTTACAGCAACGAATACAGAATTTTTGACAATTTAGACTATGATTCTACTGGGGTTGATATATCGTCCAATGCAACTTACCTTAATGGTTATGTGTTTTTTTCACCACAACAAGGTGGTCCGAATGGTGGAGGTACTATTTTAAAATGGGCAAACAAAAAACCTCAAGTCAACACAAATCCTTCAAATAAATTAAAAAGGGAAGTATTAGATTTGAAAAAAATATTTAAAGATCCTGAGAACGATAGTTTGTCATTTCAGTTTATTTGTGATAAAAAAGATGTTGAATACGCAATAAATAATGGACTTGTTTCTTTTTCACCTAAAACCACTAACGAAATTAAAGTTGTTATCGTAGCAAATGATGGCTGGAGTGGTTATAATTACTATACACACGTTTTAAATAGAAAAGGTACTGCGTCTATTGAGAAAATAAGCTTAGAAAATAATTTAGTTGTATATCCCAATCCAACAAAAAATGAATTGAATATACTTTCTAAAGAAGTTAGTTCAGTAGAAATTTATTCATTGTCAGGTGGTTTAATCGAAAGGTTAAATTTGTTAGAGGGAAAAGTAAATGTAGAACACCTAAAAGATGGTGCTTATTTAATCAAATTGAACAAACTTAACTCAGATTTTAGCATCGAAAAATTCATTAAGGAATAGGATAGTTTTTTTATAAACTAATTTAATTTTAAATATGAAATTAAAATTCACATCAATTGCTTTTTTGTTCGTTTGTATCATTCGGTCAAACTTCACAAGAGTTTTTGAAAATGGAATTAAGAAACATTAAAATCAAGATACAAAGGTGCAATAAAAGAATAAATTGACTAGTCCTATAATAAGCGATACAGATTATTAAAGACTAAATAGGTAATTATATCCCAGTAAACACGTGTTTACTGGGATATTTGTGTTTTATAAGTTTTTATTTTGATTCTATTTTGTAAATGCATTTGAATAGGTGTCATATAAAAACAGGAATAATGAGGTAGCTGTTCATTATATATATCAATATTATTCTTTACTAATTTCCCCATTGTTTCTATTGACTCCTTGTTTTTGTATCCAATAAATTCTGCTTTTAAAATTCCATTTACTCTTCTCACTATAGCATTTGCATATGGGTCATATGATTCTGTCATACTGCATTTGATTTTATTTCGTTTCAATATTTCTTGATATTGATTACTACAATATTGAAGTTCTCTATCAGAATGATGTGTAATTACATTAGTTTTATATTTCTTCTTTTTGATTGCCATTTTCAATGCTCTAAGCGAACTTTATACATCTATCGAATTTGATAAATCGTGCCCCATAATTTGTTTAGAATTAGCATCCGTAACTAAAGCTAAATACATAGGATTTTCTCTATTTCCAACATATGTAATATCGGATACCCATATTTGTTCAGGTTCCTTTGGCGCTAGATTTTTAAGTTTTCTAAATCGATTATGTGAGTTGGTTGTAATATGATACCTCCGATTTGTTTTTATAAGCATATGATTCGCTTTTAAAATACGGGAAAGCATATCAGGCTATACACCTAAAGGTTTTAACTCTTCTCTAAGCATGAAATATAATTTGCGCATCCCTATTTTCGGCATGTGTAATCGATAGATTCTACTAACTCTAAAAATTGTACGGCCCCTAGATTTCCTCCTTCTAACGGATTGTAATCTGCGGTAATAAACCTGTCTATTAACCCCGAATAATTCACAGGTAGCAATTAAGCTTGTTTGTTGTTCTTTTCTATAGAAGTCGATTGTTCGGGTGAGGAGTTTTTTCGGATCAAGAAACTATATTCTTTCTCGGCTAAATCAATCATCATATCAAAAATAATGGCCTTTTTATCAGTACGTTCAACTTGGCGTTCATGAAAAGTCTTTTGCTTTATTAATAATTTTACTTTCGCTTCAAGCTCTAAAAATCTTTGTTCTTGTGATTTTGCCATATTGGAAGAAGTTTGATTTTCTCAATCAAATTTACCGTATTTTCTTAACCAATTCAATACGGTGCTTCGTCCTTGAATACCATATTTCCTTTTAGCTCCTGTTATTGATAACTCCATGTGTTCAATTTCTTGAATAACTTGGAGTTTAAAACTCATTGAGTAATCACTTTGGGTGCGTTTTTCATAAAGGCCTTTTTCTGCTTTTTCCATAACGATAAAATTGTGTATCGCTATTTCAGGACTAGATATTTAGCATAAAAAAAGCCACCTATATTAGTGGCTCATTTTGTTAATGTTGTATGAATTATGCTTCAATTAATTCAAATGTATAACTTTCCATGATTTGGTTGGAAAGTAATTTTTGACATGCTGTATCTACTTTTGTAGTTGCCTCTTCTTTGGATGCAGCATCAATGAACAAACGGATATGTCTTCCGATACGAACCCCATCTATTTCAGGTAATCCGATGTTTTTCATACTGCTTGTTACAGCTTTACCTTGTGGGTCTAACAATGCATCTAATGGCATTACGTCGATTTCAGCTTTGAATTTCATATGCTTGATTTTTTTAAAAAAATATTTTCTATTATAGACAAAATTATATATAAAAGTATAATAATTGGTATAGACCACACTAATATTGTTGGAATTAATATTCCACAGGTTAGTAAAAATGAAAAACGTAATTCATTTCCTTTCCATTTGAAGTGTTTAAACTTGAATGAAAAGAAAGGGATTTCAGAAACTAATAGTAAAGACATAAGTAAAATAAGTGGGATCAAAACTGTTGGTGTGATAATAGTTCTAACCAATTCTCCTGCAAATGATTGATTACCTTGGTAGTAAAATAAAAGTAGTGGAAAAGAAGTGAAGAAGATTGTATTTGCAGGTGTGTTCAACCCAATGAAAGAATCACTTTGACGTGTGTCAATGTTGAATTTTGCTAAACGAAAGATGGAGAAAAACGGAATGATTAAACCGATAAAAGGAACGTAAGAAAATGTTTTACCACCTGTTATACTTTCAAGCCAAAAGCTAAAAGAAAGTTGAAATTGAAAACTGATTGGTACATTAGTACAAAAATTGACATTTGGATTGGTAAAATTAGTTAACAATACCATCATCATTATACCTGGAGCAACACCAAAAGTAATCATGTCAGCTAGTGAATCCATTTGTTTACCAAGTTCACCTTGCTGATTTAATTTTCTAGCTAAAAAGCCATCAAAAAAATCTAGAATTGCACCAATATAAATTGCAAAAGGTGCAATATCGATTCTGCCAGAAACAGATAATAATATTGCTATTATCCCACAAAGCATATTTGATGCAGTAAATAAATTGGGGATATTAAACATAGTTAAGGTACTTTTCATTGAATATTGTTGTCTTTTTTGAATTTAGTTTTCTTATTTTTACCTTTTAATCAATAATTATTAGGTGCAAAGAACATAATTTTTTTAAAAATTAAGTCATATAAAGGTATAAAAATTGAATATGAAAGTCATACACGTTTTAATTTATTTCATAATTGTAGGTCTGACTTCGATTTCTAATGCTCAAAATGCTACCATTGCGCCGAAATATTCTAATGAGTTTTTACAAATTGGAGTTGGAGCTGATGCGTTAGGTAGGTCAAATGCATATGTTGCTGGAGTCGAAGGTGTAAATGGAATTTATTGGAACCCTGCTGCTTTGACTAAAACTTCTAAATGGTTAGAGGTTTCTGGAATGCATTCAGAATACTTTGCTGGTATTGCAAAATACGATTACATAGGTCTAGCACATAAATTAAATGATCAGAGTGCTTTAGGGGTTTCTATGATTCGATTTGCTATAGATAATATACCAAATACTACACAATTAGTAGATAAAGAAGGAAATGTTGATTATAGTAAAATCACCTTGTTTTCAGCAGCTGATTATGCTTTTAATTTATCATATGCGCGCAAAATGAAATTAGAAGGTTTAAGTGTGGGTGGTAATTTTAAAATTATTCACAGAACAGTCGGCAGCTTTGCAAAATCATGGGGGTTTGGTTTGGATGCAGGTGCCCAATATGCACGAAATGATCATTGGAAGTTTGGAGTAATGGTTAGAGACGTGACATCTACATTTAATGCATGGATTTTTTCATTAGACCAACAAACGAAAGATGTATTTACATTGACAGGCAATACATTACCTAATAATGGGTTGGAATTAACTTTACCAAGAATAATATTAGGTACTCAAGTAAAGTATCCAGTTGGTAATAAAGGTAATTATGTAGCTTCTGAATTAGATTTAGATTTAACTACAGATGGAAAACGTAACGTTTTAATCTCATCATCTCCAATTAGCATTGACCCTCATTTGGGAGTTGAACTTGGAATACGTAAATATGTATCGGTTCGTTTTGGTGTAGGTAATCTTCAATATGTAAGAAACTTTGATGGTACTAAGAAATTAACTTTACAGCCCAATATTGGCCTTGGATTAATTCTTAATTCTTTTAAATTGGATTATGCCTTTACCGATATCGGAGATAATTCTACTGCATTATATTCACATGTTTTTTCTGTAAGATTTGCATTAAACAAACCTGTAAATGCATTAAAATGAATACATATATGAAACCAATTATTCTTGCTTTATTTTTATGTTTACTTGGTCAATCATTTGTTTTTTCTCAGAAATATGGTAATGAATGGATCAATTATAAGCAATCATACTATAGTTTTAAAATAGTAAAAGATGGTTTGTATAAGCTAGATTATACAACTTTAAGGAATAGTGGAATAGACTTAAAACAATTTTCATCTCAAAATATCCAACTATTTGCAAGGGAGAGAGAAGTACCATTGTATTTTTTTGATGGTGGAGACAATAAATTAGATTCAGGAGATTACTTTATTTTCTACGCAAAAAAAAATGATGGATGGCTAGATTCAATTCTTTATTCAAAGCCATCTGATATTGGAAATCCTGCCTACAGTTTGATTAATGATACAATTAATTATTTTTTTACTTGGAATACAAAAACAACGAATCTTCGTTTTAAACTAGAAGCATCAACAGATTATAATAGTTATACTCCAGCTAATTATTGGATTTCAAAGTCACTGATGGGTAACTCTAGTTATTACGTTGAATCTCTTGGGAATTCAGAAGAATCGAGCACATTTTATAAAGCAGGGGAAGGTTGGTCTTTTAGTGTAGATGGAGTAAAGTCTAACCAATCATTTGATATTCCATTACTCAATATTAATTCATTATATACTGGTAGTGGTGCTCCTGATGCTTATCTTGAATGTAAAAACACCTCTCATTCCAATGCAGGGTATAGTTTGAAAGGGAATCACCATACACGCATCTCGTTAAAACCTTCGAACACTATAATTCTTGATTCTATCTATTCCGGATATCGTATGATTTATACGCAAAAATCCATTCCTGTTACAACACTATTATCTGGAAATATCTTGAATTTTTCTATTGTAAACGACCAAGGTGCACTTACAGATTTTCAAGGATTAGGTAGTGTTTTTTTTAGTTATCCTATGCAAACGACTCTAGAGGGACGAAATAATGGTTTATATTGGTTGAAAAACAATAAGTTTGGAGCAAAGATTCGTTTAGATATTCAAAATACAACTTTAGTAAAACCATTAGCAGTATCATTTGGAGATATCCCACGTTTTTTGACTGTTACATCTGCGGGATCAGGAAAATGGCAAGTTTTAATTCCAAACAATTTATCTTCATCTGAACAAGAATTTTTTATTGAGGACGCAACATTGTTAAAGCAATGTCCTACATTATTTCCTGTAAATAACAGCTCTTTTTTTACAGATTATTCTTTGATAAGTGGGGAAGATGCTTTGATTATGGTGTATCCCGAATTATTAAAACAATCTGCCGCAGATTATGCAAGCTATAGGTCTTCGACTCAAGGTGGGGCAAACAATGTGATTTTCGCTCAAGTAGATGAATTATATCTACAATTTGGTGGAGGTATTCCAAAACACTTTTTAGGAATAAGAAGATTTGCTAAAAAAATATACGATCAAAGTATTCATAAACCGCAGGCATTATTTTTAATTGGTAAAGGATTGTCTAATACCTTGATCCGATCAAATAGCCAAAATTATACAAACTGTTTGATACCGACATTTGGGTTCCCATCAAGTGACATAGCATATACTGCTGGTTTTAATGGTAGTTTCGAACCTCTTATCCCTACGGGAAGAGTTACAATCACTTCCAATTCAGAGCTTGCTAATTATTTATCGAAAGTTAAAGAATATGAAGCTCAACAAGATCAACATAGTGTATATTCAACTGAAAAAAAGGATTGGCAAAAACAAATCTTACACTTTGCAGGTGGATCTACAACTTCCCAACAAGCTACATTTCAGAAATATCTAAAACAACTAGAACAAATTATTGTAAATAAACACTTTGGTGCAAATGTCAATAATGTATACAAGCAAACAAGTGACCCTATTAATCCGATTCAATTAGGGAAAGTTACAAAACGTATTCAGGATGGAGTAAGTATAATGAATTTCTTTGGCCATTCTAGTTCTTCAACATTTGATGTAGGTATTGATGATCCTGTAAATTGGAATAATAAAGGTAAGTACCCAATTGTGTTTGGAAATGGATGTAACGCAGGAGATGTTTACTCTACTAATCCAACATTTTCTGAACAGTTAGTTGCTAGCGCTAATGTAGGTGGTGTTGCTTTTTTATCACCCGCTTCGTTAGGATATGATAATTATCTATTCAAATATGCGAATCAATTGTATCATCAAATTTCTGTTGAAAATTATGGTGCTACATTAGGTTTTCAGATAAAAAAAGTAATAGGTTCTATATATAGTTCTCCTTCAAATACATTAGATGAAGTGACATGTTTTAATATGTGTCTTAACGGTGATCCAATGCTTCGTGTAAATTATCACAATAAACCTGAAATAGAAATTCTTGAAGAAAATGTCACCTTTTATCCTTCTAATCTTACTTTAGCTACTGATAGTATTCAATTATCGTTGGTATTAAAAAATTTGGGTAAATCTATTGAGGATACCTTTGCATTAGAAATAAAAAGAAAGTTTCCAAAATTTAATACTGATTCCACTTATCGTTATTTAATACCTGGATTAAATTATGTTGATACAATGTATTTCAAGTTTCCGCTACAAGCAAATATCGGGACAGGAACTAATACATTTGATATAAGTGTAGATATTCCATCGTTTATTGAGGAACAATACGATGAAATATCAAATAATCAATTGTCTAAAAAATTTGTGATTAATATAGATGGAATTTTACCGGTGTATCCATATGAATTTGCAATTGTTCCGAATGATAGCGTCGTAATTAAAGCATCAACAACAAATCCTTTTGCGACGATAAAAAATTATAGATTTGAATTAGACACGACTGATTCATTTAATAGTCCTTTTAAGAAAGTTAAAATTGTTACGGGGTATGGTGGGGTTCAAGAGGTATATCCAAATGATTGGAGAGATAGGCAAAATTTAAATGCGTCCCCTCTAATTTGTGAGGATAGTATGGTATATTATTGGAGGGTCGCTATAGATACAGCAATATTAGATTGGAGAGAAAGTTCATTTCAATATATTAAAAATAGACGTGGATGGGAGCAAGCAAATTTTTATCAGTTTAAAAACAACGATTATCTTAAGTTAAGTTACGTTCGAAATTCTAGAGAAAAGATATTTGATACAATATTTAAAAAGTTGGAGGTTAGGGTGTATGATCATCCAACAAGTCAATATATGTATTCTAATACTGATTATCGTATTAATAACGAAATGCAAGATTATGCTGGTTGTGGAGTGACTCCAGCGTTGCATGTTGTAGTAATAGATCCAATTACTTTGAAACCTTGGAGAACACACTATGGTAATCAAAACACTCAAAATTCATTTGGTAATTACAATGAAAATGGTGTTTGTAGAAAAAGGACTGAAGGATATTTTGTATTTAATCAAGATGACCCTGCTAATTTAGCGAGTTTCCAAGATATGATTGAAAATAAGATACCTAAAGGCCATTATATTGTCATTTATTCATTGAGATATGCTGATTATAATAGTTGGAGTAATTTAGCACCAACGATATATAAGACATTTAAAGACTTAGGTTCAGATAGCATAAAGCAAGGTTTGAATAATCAAGCATTTATATTCTTTTGTATAAAGGGAGATAAATCTTCGGTCGAAGAGCATATTGCTTCATTTAATGGGGAATATTTGTATTTGAAAAAAGATTTGGTGGGCTTTGATAAGCAAGGTAGTGAAAAAACGCCTTTTATTGGTCCATCAAGTAATTGGAAAAGTATTTATTGGCAACAATCACCAAGAGAAGTAGCTTCGAAGGATACAACAATCTTGACAATAGAAGGGTATGATAATACTTTTAATTTGGTGAAGAGTATTGATACATTAATGAACTTAAGTGACTCAATTGTAGCATTAAATAATCTATTTGATCCTACAATAATAACTTATTTGAAATTGAAAGCCGATTATAAAGATAATAATGTATTTACTCCTGCAAATCTAAAGCGCTGGCAAGTAATCTATCAACCAGTGCCAGAAGCGGCTATAAATGCAAGAGATAAATTTACTTGGTTTCCCTCCAGTGATACAATTCCAGAAGGTATGAAAGTGAAATTTGCAGTCGATATAGCAAATATTAGCGAGTTTCCAATGGATTCACTTAAGGTTAAATATTGGATAAATGATGCGAATCAAGGAACTCATATGATTGATTATCCACGTCAAGATTCTTTGCGTGTAAATGCTACAATAAGAGATACTATTGAATTTATAACTTCAGGTATTCCAGGACTGAACACACTTAATGTTGAAGTAAATCCATATGTCTCAGAATTTGTAACTGATCAACCAGAACAATTTCATTTTAATAATATAGCCCAGAAAAACTTTTTTGTGCAATCTGATAAGATTAATCCAATTTTAGATGTCACATTCGATGGGAAACATATTATGCATGGAGATTTAGTGAGTGCTAAACCAGAGATTTTAATTAGTCTGAAAGATGAGAACGAATTTGCAATAATGAATGCCGTTTCTGATACTAGTTTATTTAGTGTTTATATTGTTTCGCCTGATGGTAAGCAAAGTCGAATTCCATTTACAAATTCGAAAGGTATCGTGATTATGCAATGGGTTCCCGCTAATAGTCAAAACAAACGTTTTAAGATAGTTTATCCTGCTAATTTTGATAAAGATGGTAAATACACATTGTTAGTTCAAGGAGCAGATCGAAATGGGAATTTGTCTGGAGCATTGAATTATAAAATAACATTTGAAATTGTGCATGAATCATCAATTTCATATTTATCGAATTATCCTAACCCTTTCAGTAACAGTACACGTTTCGTTTATACGCTGACAGGTTCACAAGTTCCTGATAAAATGATAATTCAAATAATGACAATCACAGGAAAAGTAGTACGTGAAATTTCAGAAGATGAATTAGGGCCTTTACAGATAGGTCGAAACAATATTACGCACTTTACTTGGGACGGGAAAGATAATTTTGGTGATCAATTAGCTAATGGAGTTTATCTTTATAGGGTAGTATCAAGAATTAATGGTGAAGAAATAAAGCATCGAACAAGTGAGGTGGATAATCAATTCAAAAATGAATTCGGCAAGATGTATTTGATGCGATAACACTTATTAGTAAAAAAAGATAATGGATTACTTTAGCTAACATTTAAAAGAATCTGCAACTAAAAATTGCAGTGTCATCAACAAAGTTTTTTTCCGCTCTCCATTCATCAAGTTTTGAAAAAATTAGGTTGTTCATGTCTTCCATTTTTAATGGGTAGTATTGATGAACTAACTTTATAAGCCTATCTAATTCGAAGAACTCATTTTTTGAATTTTCTAATTCAATAATTCCATCAGTGTACATCACCAAAGTCGAGTTTGGTTCAACAATAAGTGCTCCTTGATTAATAAATGGTAAATCGTCCATCATACCTAAGCCGATAGTGCCTTTATCCAATAATGTTACTTGTTTACCATTGGTTATAAATGGATGATTATGCCCAGCATTGATAAAAGTTAATTTACGTGTTTCTACATTGTAATGACTTACAAAAAACGTGATGAATTTTTCTCCTTTTGCATTTTGAATTACTTTTTTGTTTAATTCTTCAATTAAAAAGTCGAGTTCAAATTGTTGATAGCTAAATAATGTACGTAGTGTGGCTTGAAAATTAGCCATTAGCATTGCAGCGCTAATACCTTTACCTGAAACATCCCCAATACACAAAATAAATTCATTATCATTAAGCTGAATAAAATCATAATAGTCGCCACCAACTTGATGTCTAGAAGTATGTTTTGCAGATATATCCATTTTCTTATTAGAAGGTAGGTCTGATGGAAAAAGCATTTTTTGCATTTCAGAAGCTACTTCAAGTTCTTTCTTTAAACGCGCTTGTTTTAAATTTAACTGAGCCATTCGTTTATTCTCAATCGCAACAACTATAATATTTGCAAGTGTTTGAATAAATCGCATGTTATGGAGCTTTTCGCGTGTTGTTGCATTTTTATCTGATCCTCCAGATAGTAATAAATATGCAATCGCTTGTTTATGATGTAAAACAGGTACAACACTTTCAAATTGATTGATTAATTCAGAGGGAGAGGAATCTATACTGGTAATTTCTTGAAATCGAGATAGACTAAGTATAATTTCATTTTCTTTTATAGTCCCTTTTACACCAACTTTTAAAAGTGTTTGCCATTCAGATTGTTTGTGAAGAAGGATGAATTTATCAAAATGAAGTTGTTCTTTTAAAACAAAGTGTAAAATTTTAGATAATATTTCAACGGGTTGATTCGTATTAATTGCATTAGTGATTTCCAACAATGAACTCAATTTAAACTCCTGAAAAGAGAGTTGTTGTTCAAGTGTAGTAATCAAATTTGAATGCATATATCAATTAAACTTATAAAGTGTAAATTTACGTCGTAGTTAAGATTACTTTTCACTAGTGTTTTATACTTTTCAGTAGGACAATGTTAATTTCATGTATCTCATTATATATGTTTAATAGTATTTTAACTCTATATTTAATAGCGAATGTATGATACAAAGACTTTTTATTTTTAGCTTTATTTTTTTTGTTCCATTTTTTGTTGGTGCACAATCTTTTTCAAGCTTGGATAGTATAAATTGTCCGATTGATTATGATAATATATATGTAAAAAAAATACAATCGGATAAAAATCAATCTGCTTTTATAATTTGGATTAATAAAGAAGTTAAACTGCATAAACATTTGACTCATTCAGAGTCTATATATATATTAGAAGGAGAGGGATTAATGAAAATAGGAGATAAAACGATGTCAGTGGGTAAGGGAGATTATTATTTTATTCCAGAGAATACACCACATGGTGTCAATGTAACCTCTCGAAAACCGATGAAAGTGTTATCCATTCAAGCTCCTGAATTTGATGGAAAAGACCGGGTTCAAATACAGGATTAATAATTTAAGATTCCGAATTTTTCTTTCCAACCAAATCGTAAATATAAAATAACTTCATGTTTTAGAGGATTATTGGTGAATAATCGGGGTACAGCTAGTGTGTTTTTTTCTTTTGAGGTATAAAATTTTTCTCTGCTTACTGCTCCCGAGCTCAATTCAAGATTCACTTTTGCAAGAATATTTCTAGTTCTTCTGAAGTTAAAGTTTAGACCTTGATCTTGTTGTTTTTGCCATTTTCCATTTTCATCATAATGAATATCTTCATCATTAAAGAATAGTTGAATAGTTGAGTCTGTTAATATCGAAAAAAAAGAGCTGAAATACCCTTGATCATTTGTACTTACTTGTTGTTTGGGAATGGTGTGTATCCATTCAAACGTATTATTTTTTGTTATTTTAAATGCAATTATGTCATTGTAATGATATAAATAACGCATAGATACATATCCTGTTCTGGGGTCAGTATAAGTAATTGTTTCGACATAATATTGCTCTATTAAGCCAATAATGCTACTATCTTTTAAGGTATATGTGTTTTTTAGTTTGTAATCATATAATTCTGGTGTTTCTTTACCTTGTTCCATCCGCTGTGCAGCACGTTTCTTAGCTCTTTCAGTCCAGTTTTTTGTTATAAAATCGTATCCGAAGTCAGATTGTCCTTTATCAATTATCTGTTTTGATTTGTAATTTATTCTGGTGTAGAAAAAACCTTTAACGCCATTTGATTTTGAACCTTCATCACTATATAAACCACCGATAGATAAGACTTCATTTTCGTTAGTTCCTATTTTTAGACCAATAATACGTTTATTTTCAACATTTATTTCAAAGGGGATAATTGTATCATTAGATATTTGGTGACATACAATTTTGTTTAATTTTTCTTCATTTGACCAAAAAGACCTATTTTCTTCGGGGTTAAATATTTTAGTAGTGATAAAATAGTCACCAATATTAGTTAATAGTCTTGAATCTATAACTGCTTCATTTTTAGTGTAAGGTAATCTGTAATTCCCTTCTTTTTGAATTTTTAGTTCGGAATTAAATATTTTATATCCAAAATGCTCGTTCGTATTTGACTTGCCAGGTATATCGTATTCTACACAGAAGAATTTTTTATTTTCAGAAAATAGTAATGAAAATTCACCTTTAATCCCCCATGTTTTAGGAAGGTTGTATGCGAGTAATTCAATTGCAGGACCAAAAGGTTTACAATTAGAAGAATACTGTTGAAGATATAGAATATTTTTCCCGTTAAAATAGTCAGATAAAAATACTGCGGGTAAATTATTGATGGTCGTAACTGCAACAATTTTCGCTAAGCTATTTCCAATTTTTCGCTGAATTTTGCCTTGATTTATTGTTTGAAAGTTAACAAACTTATTAAGGTGATATGAAGTGAAAATGAATTTTTTCCTTTCTTGAAGTGTGTAAAACTCGTTTTCGATAGTCGGTAGAATGTCGAATGTATATCCTTTAATTTTAGAATATTCACCCCATTTTAATGTTCCTTCTTGAGAATAAGTTAAAATGGGGGAGAAAATTATTAAAAATATTAATATATTTTTTATCATGATACAAGTTGAATCCCAGTATAATTTTGAGGAGTAATTTGTTTCAATTCTGCTTTAAGCACTTCAGAAATTTCTAAAGATTCTATAAATGTATGAACAGATGACTTAGTAGTAGCCTCATTTTTACGAGTTAGACCTTTTAATGCTTCGTATGGTTTAGGGAACCCTTCTCTACGAAGAATCGTTTGTATTGCTTCAGCTACAACTGCCCAGTTTGCCTCTAAATCTTTTTCAAAGGCTTTTTCGTTTAATAATAATTTATCTAATCCTGTTAATGTCGATTTTAAAGAAATAAGAGTGTGTGCTAATGGTAACCCTATAGTTCTTAGTACAGTAGAATCCGTTAGATCTCTTTGTAATCGTGAAACAGGAAGTTTAGCTGCAAGATGCTCAAATAATGCATTTGCAATGCCTATGTTTCCTTCTGAGTTTTCAAAATCAATTGGATTTACTTTGTGTGGCATAGCAGACGACCCTATTTCTCCCTCTTTTAATTTTTGTTTGAAGTACTCCATAGATACATATAACCACATATCTCTGTTTAAATCTAGTATGATAGTATTAATTCTTTTTAGAGCATCAAATAATGCGGCTAAATTATCATAATGCTCTATTTGTGTTGTTGTCTGACTTCTGTTTAATCCTAAGATATTATTCACGAAATTATTCGAAAATGCTACCCAATTATGCTGTGGAAAAGCGACAAAGTGCGCGTTTAAATTTCCTGTTGCCCCCCCGAATTTGGCCGAAAAAGGTACTTCTTTAGCTTGATTAAGTTGTATTTGTAATCTTTCTGCAAATACTTGTATTTCTTTCCCAAGTCTTGTTGGGGATGCCGGTTGACCATGTGTTTTAGCTAACATTGATACATCTTTCCATTCACTTGCTAAGCCATTTAATTTAGAAATTAAAGTCTCGACCATTGGAAAGTACACTGATACTAAAGCTTCTTTTAATGAAAGGGGGATACTAGTATTGTTAATATCTTGAGAAGTAAGTCCAAAATGGATAAACTCTAAATAAGTTGACAAGCCTAGTTGCGACATTTTTTCTTTAAGAAAATATTCAACAGCTTTTACATCGTGATTTGTAACTTTTTCTGAGTTTTTAATCCATAATGCATCCTCTTCAGAAAAGTCTGTGTAAATTTTTCTGAGATTATCATGTTGGTTTTTAGGGAAATTAGATAAAGGGGCTAAGTTTGTATCAGTTAAAGCAATAAAATATTCAACTTCCACTTGTACACGGTACTTTATAAGTCCAAACTCAGAAAAATATTTTGCCAATTCTTCGGTTTTATTTCTATATCTTCCATCAACTGGAGAAATTGCTGTTAATGCATTTAAATTCATGATATTTTATAGCTATTAAAGTAGATTTTTACATTTTTATGTAGACAAAGATACGAAAACATAATTATTGACAATATCTATGTTAATTACGATTATATTTGTTTTTAACACAATTTACTAGCCACTCGCTCCATTATTTTTATCTACTTTTGATACTTATAATAACCGAATTTTGATCCGAATGAGAGTTTTTTTATTAGTCATTGTTGTTGTTCTTTTGAACTGTTCAAGTGTATTTGCGAGTAATTCTTTTACACCACCTGATACTACATCATCCATTATTGATAAATCGTCTAGTGTTTTTTTAATTGAAGAAGCGAAGCATTATTATGCTGAAGGTAAATTAAAAGAGGCTTTACGTTTATTTAAGTCTATTGAATTAAAAGACCCTGAATCTGCAAAGGCTTCGTATTGGGTAAGTTTGTGTTATTATAAATTAAATAATTACACCCTTGCTTTGAGACATATTCAGAAAGCAAGACAAAAAGATAGTAATGTTTCGGCTGAGATTTATGAGTTATTAGGTAGATGTTATCACCAAAATGCTCAGGTAGACTCAGCAATTATTAACTATACAAAGGCATTAGAAGGCTTATCTAAGCAACGAGCAACAGAATTGCATGTTTGGGATAAAATTGAAGAATGTAAATTTGCACGTTCTGAATATCGTGCAAATAAAGTAAATGCTCGTAAATTATTGAATGTTGAGATTAATTCTGAAGACAATGAATATGCTCCTATTTTAACAAAAAATGGTTCTGTTTTATATTTTGCAGGAAGAAGAAGTAATACGACAGGAGGGATGAAAAATCCTGATGATGAACAATTTTTTGAAGATATATACCGTGCAGTTTGGAATCAAAAGTTTGCTATGTGGGACAGTGTAACCAATGATTTGGGTAAAGTAAATGGGGATGGATTTGAAGCAATAACATATCTTAATAATGATGAAACATATGGTTTGTTAACGCTTAATACAACTGCGTTGGATATTGAATCACCAACAGAAAGTTCTGATATATGTGAAATAGAGAAAAAAGGACTTACTTGGGGGAAACCAAAATTAATACACAATGAATCAATTAACACTTCATATTATGATGGTTCAGCAACCATGACTGCAGATGGTACAACTATGGTATTTGTGTCTGATAGAAATGGAGAAAAGTCATCAACTGATTTATATATAGTACATCGAAAAGGTAAAAAATGGGGGGATGCGGTTGCTTTACCAATTAATATTAATACGGAAAGAAGAGAGACTACTCCATATTTAACTCCTGATGGCAAATATCTATTTTTTAGTTCTGACGGACATAAAGGTATGGGAGGGTATGATATTTATGTCACACAAAATTATGGAAACTCTTGGTCTACTCCAATTAATTTAGGTTCTTCGGTTAATACGGTAAATGATGATACACATTTCCAATATTATCCAGAACTAAAACGTGCATTATTAGCTGGTATCACACTAGATGAAATGCAATGCAATTATAATATATATGAGGTTGATATTAATAAAGCTTCATTACCATTAAAATAAAATAGATTAAACCTTACATTGTAGTTATTAACTAAGAAAGCCAACTTGTATAAGTTGGCTTTCTTAGTTAACAAAATGATGAGTTATATTTTTTCAGCTAACTTAAATTCAGAAGTTTTGTGAAATACAATTTCTGGATAGTCTTTTTCTGCCATTTGAAGCAAGAAAGGTGTCTCTGCTAAGAATACATAATTATCATCTTTATCTTTAGCAATATTGCCTGATTTGGTATTGATGAAACGTTTCAATTCTAATTCATTATCTGTAGTAATCCAGCAAGCTTTAACATAGTTTTTAGGTGTAAATCTACAGGCAGCTCCATATTCATGAAGTAAACGATGTGCAATTACTTCAAATTGAAGTTGCCCAACAGTACCAATGATTTTACGGTTTCCTGGTTGTTGTACAAATAATTGAGCAACTCCCTCGTCTGTTAACTGACTTATTCCTTTTTCTAATTGTTTTGATTTGAGTGGGTCTAAGTTTTCGAGTTCTTGGAATAATTCAGGGGAGAAACTTGGAATACCTTTAAACATGAATTTTTCTCCCTCATTTAGTGTGTCCCCAATTTTAAATGTACCTGTGTCATATAATCCTATTACATCTCCAGGATAAGCTTCATCGATTACACTTTTATCTTGTGCCATAAAAGATGTTGGATTTGGAAATTTTAATTTTTTACCTAATCGAACATGATTATAAAACGTATTACGTTCAAATTTACCTGATACAATACGTAAAAAAGCTATACGGTCTCTGTGTTTAGGATCAAGGTTAGCATGAATTTTAAATACAAATCCTGAAAATTTATCATCTTCAGGATTGATTATCCTTAAATCCGTTTCACGTGAACGTGGGGTAGGTGAAATTTCAATAAATGCATCAAGTAATTCTTGTACACCAAAGTTATTTACAGCAGATCCAAAAAATACAGGTGCATATTCTCCAGATAGGTATGTGTTTCTATCAAATGGATTGTAAACACCAGAAATCATTTCTAAATCCTCACGTAATTCATTTGCTGGAGCTTCTCCAACAATAGTATCAAGTTCATTGCTGTTTACATTAGAAATTGAAATAACTTCTTTTGCAATTTTGGTCTTACTTGCCTGGAATAAATTCAGGTTCTTGTCATAGATTGAATATACACCTTTGAATCTATCCCCCATTCCAATTGGCCAAGCTAATGGGCAAACTTTGATATTTAATTTTGTTTCTATTTCATCTAAAAGGGTAAAAGGATCTTGTCCCTCTCTATCCATTTTATTAATGAATATAATTACTGGGGTATTTCTCATACGACAAACTTCCATTAATTTTTCAGTTTGTTGTTCTACACCATTAGCACAATCTATTACAAGTATAACACTGTCAACAGCTGTTAATGTTCTATATGTATCTTCAGCGAAGTCTTTGTGACCTGGAGTATCTAATATGTTTATTTGTTTCCCTTTGTATTCAAAAGCCATTACAGATGTAGCTACTGAGATACCACGTTGTTTTTCAATTTCCATGAAATCTGAAGTAGCAGTTTTTTTTATTTTATTATTTTTAACTGCACCAGCTGTTTGAATTGCTCCACCAAATAAGAGTAGTTTTTCTGTCAATGTAGTTTTCCCTGCATCAGGG
>CANGHE010000038.1 GCA_947453545.1 Flavobacteriia bacterium | reverse complement strand
TCGCCTTCTTTTACAAAAGTATTTGTCACTTCACCCGAAAATGGCGCCGTAATATTAGAATAGGAAAACTGAGCCATAACTTCATTACGCATCTGTCTAGCTCCTTCCAAACCTGCTTTAGCCATTTCATAGCGCGAAGTCATGTCGTCAAGTTCTTTTTGGGAAGCACTTTGTTGATTGAATAATGCAGTAAATCTTTCGTAGTCTTTTTTAGCATTATTATATCCAGCAGTAGCTTGTAAAATAGAAGCATCTACTTGTGCTTTTTTAGCTTGTAAATCGCTATTATTAATACTCACCATTAATTGCCCCGCACTTACTTTTTGCCCCACTTTCACATTTACTTTGGTAACATAGCCCATCATTCTAGTTGAAACATTGGCACTATTTTCGGCTTCTATTTTTCCACTTGCAGTTACAAATTCTCCATTAGTATCTGCAGAAATTCCGTTTACTTTTACAGCAATTGCTGGTTCATTATTAGCTGCTGTTTCTTTTTTTTCTTTCCCACATGAAAGGAATAAAAAGGTAGATATTGTTAGAATAGTTATTGTTTTTTTCATGATATATTGACTTATCTTATTACTTAATATTATGTTTTATTTTGTTAAAAATTGTAAATAGTTTTTGGTGAAATTATATTCGAAAACCGCTTGTAAATGTTCTAATTCTTTTTGAATCATTTGAGTTTCTGATTGTAACAAATCAGTAGTTTTTTCTAAACCTTGACTGAAACGATTTTGGCGTATTCTATATCCTTCCTGAGCTTGTTCAAAAGCTAATTGCGAAAGATTTGCTTTATTTTCAGCATCAATTAACTGACGATTAGTTTTGTTTAATTCCAGTTGACTTTGTTTTTTATATTGCTCCGTTTCCACTTCGGATTTTTGAAAATCAGCTTTCGCTTTATTCATTTTTCCAATTGATTTATAGCCGTCAAAAACATTCCAAGATATTTGTGCTCCAACTAAATACCCTTTAGCAGAAGTACCTAAGAAATTCTTGTCATATAATTCGTAACTTCCAAAAGCGTTTAATCTAGGCAGAAAGTTCATCTTACTCGACATATACATTTTTTGATAAGCAGTAGTTGATTTATTCATTGCTTGAATGTCTTTTCTGTTTTCAGATAAAGAAACAGCTATCGTCTCCACTGAAATAGCAGTTTCTAATTCTTCTGAAGGCTTATATGTTTTGCCTTTAGTTTCTTCATTTAAAAGGAAAGCTAAATAATCGGAAGCATTTTGAATATTACTTTTTGCATACTGCAATTGGTTTGTAATTTCATTAACGCGAACCTGTACATTTAATAAATCAGTTTTTTGTAATAAACCTTGTTGGAAATAGTTTTGAACTAATTTTAAATTGGCCTTTCCAGTTGCATTTGCTTTTTCTAAAACTTTTACAGCTTTATAAGCCAATTGCAATTGCATATAAGATTTAGACACTTCCAATTCTAGATATTCTTTTGTTCTATCTGTTTGCAATTGGTAGGCTTCCATTTTAGATTTGGCGGCTTGTCTTCCATAAATCCCATCAATATTAATTAAGGGTTGTTGGATTTCAAACTTGGTAGCAAAATTTTGAGTTCTTGCAGGATCATTTAATAAGGCAGGATTAAAATCGGAAGCGGTTAATACTTCTTGATTCAATTTTGATCCAAATGCCATTAACGGATTAGTAGTTACTATTCCGGTGTGTGAAACATTGATGTTGGGTAAAAATAGCGCATTGGATTGTTGGTAATCTGCTTTGGCAGATTGGTAAGTTTTCTCGGCAATCTTTATTTGCAGATTTTTTTCAGATACTTTTTGTAGTAAATCTTTTTTTGAAATAGTTAAGGTATCTTGACTATAACCAAAAATAGAAATGAATGAAGTTCCGACGATAAAAGTGAATTTAATATTCTTCATAAGATAGTTTCTAAATTATGAAGCAAAAGTAGTATGGTATAATTGCTTTTACAGTAACAAGTGTTACAGACTATAAATTCATCACCTAAAAAAATAGAAACTGTTTAAATCAGTACTTTATTATTTTAATATTTCAATATAAGCGCGGTGTAATTTTATTTTCCCATCTTTTTCGAGTGCTTTCAATAATCTTGATATTACTACTCTAGAGGTATTTAAATCGTAAGCAATTTCTTGGTGCGTAATGTTTATTTCTTTTGTATTATTTATTTTAGCCTTTTCTAAAAGATAATTTATCAAACGTTTATCCATGTTCATGAATGCTAAATTATCAATTGCTGTAAGCATTTCCTTTAAACGATTGTTATAACTAGCAAATACGTAGTTTCGCCATGACTTGTATTTTCCTAGCCATAATTCCATATACATTACAGGAATCATAACCACTTGTCCATCTGTTTCTGCTACAGCTCTTATTTCACTTTTAGTGTCCCCAATGCAACATGCCATCGACATAGAACAAGTATCTCCTTTTTCAATAAAATAAAGAAGTAATTCTCCTTCATCAAAATCTTCTCTTAAAATTTTTATAGCTCCCGAAAGTAGAAGTGGCATTTTTTTGATATTATCTCCAAAGTCAATAATCACATCGCCTTCTTTAAATTCTTTAAGCATTGCTACTTGCTCAATTTCATTAAGAAGCGCTTCTTCTAATAGGGTTCCGTAGATTTGGTGGAGTAAGTCTTTCATTGTTCAATTTTGAATTGCAAATTTATACTATATTGAGTTTTATTGACCTTGTAATTTGTTTTTATTTCATTATGAAATTCAATTATATCACATCCAAAATTATTAATAATTTTATCAATTTACATTTTGTCTATCTAAATAAAGGAATCTAGAGTTTTTTAAAAAGAATATTTTAAATTCTATTCAATTAATTCTAAATTGGCTTAGAATTTAATAATCAAGTTTTAGTTCAAAAATCTTTATTGAGACCAATTAAGAATTATTTATTCATATTACTTCCTCACTTGAAAAAATCTCATTTTTTGTAGTGTCAGTAAGGCTTAAAGACCCTAAAGATCTCCAGTTCCTCACTTGAGCAAATTCATTCCCTTTAATTCAAACGAAATTAAAAACCCCTTAATACTTGAATATTAAGGGGTTAATTTGTAGCGAGAGGGAGATTTGAACTCCCGACCTCAGGGTTATGAAAATATCTTTAATATTTTTTAGAGCCGCAAACCCCTTTAAAATATAGGTTTTTGAAAAACTCTGACTAAAAAACCTATCATTTCCTCACTTGATTTCCTCACTTGTATTATCATTTGTTATGTTCGGAATGGTATTGGTTTTATTAAAAAGTCTCTATTAAAAATAGATTTTTATTGACAAAGTTTGTAGAAATTAATTAGCTAATTTTGCGTATCAATAAAAATATAATAATGAAAAAAATCGTTTGTTTGGGTCTTATTGCATTTAGCTTCATTCAAGTTGCTTTTGCCCAACATAATCATATTAATGGTAAAGTAGTTGATGAAAAAAATAAACTTCCAATTGAAGGAATAACAATAACTATTCTTCCTCAAAACAAATCCACAATATCGAATGAAAATGGAAGTTTTATTTTCAATGAAACTACTGAACAAATCAACTCTATTTCTTTTTCGGGTTTTGGTTATGAAAAAACAACATTAGATTCAAAGGATTATAAATTAGGTGCAACTATTCAAATTAAATCCAAATCTTCTACTATTTTAGACGAGGTGATTATCAATTCGGGGGCAAGTGGCAAACAACAAAATCAAATTAGTAAACTAGATATCAAGATGCGAGGTGTTGCTAATTCACAAGAGGTATTACGAATTGTTCCGGGCTTGTTCATTGGTCAACATCAAGGAGGTGGAAAAGCAGAGCAAATATTTATTAGAGGTTTTGATTGTGATCACGGTACAGATATCAGTTTAAATGTAGATGGAATGCCAATTAATATGGTATCCCATGCACATGGACAAGGCTATGCAGATGCCCATTTTATTATACCGGAAACCATTGAAAGTGTCGATTTTAAAAAAGGAACTTACAATGCTGAAAAGGGAAATTTTAATACTGCTGGATATGTTGATTTTAAAACGGCGAATTCAATAGATAAAAATACTTTTAAACTTGAAGGAGGAATGTATAATTCTTCTCGTGTTGCTGGAGTTATTAATTTGTTAAATGAAAAGCAGAAAATAAAACAACAATCTTGGTACTTAGCAAGTGAATACAATTATTCGGATGGTTATTTTGATAATCCA
This sequence comes from Flavobacteriia bacterium, assembly GCA_947453545.1. GTDB lineage: Bacteria > Bacteroidota > Bacteroidia > Flavobacteriales_D > Crocinitomicaceae > CANHVK01. The sequence goes on along the minus strand of CANGHE010000038.1, from coordinate 15,748 downwards.
CAACACTTTAATAGGTTCAATTTCTTTACTAAATATCATGGTAAAGTATCCGAAAATAGCTTTTTGCAACTTTCCGCCTCAACTTTACAAAGTAAATGGAATGCTTCAGGTCAAATTCCAGATAGAGCTGTAGAACAAGGATTAATTGGTTTTTACGGTGCACTTGATCCAACGGAAGGCGGGGAAACCTCTCGAACTAATTTCAATGCTCAATTGCTTACTAATCTAAAGAATCATGATTTTATAAAAAATCAATTTTATTATACTAATTACAGTTTCGACTTACATACAAATTTTACATTTTATTTGAATGACCTTGTGAATGGTGATCAAATTCGCCAAAAAGAAAATAGAAATCTATTAGGTTATAATGGAAGCTACAACCATGTAAGTTATATTGGAACAACTAAAATAATTACTGAAACAGGTATTTCTTTTCGATTGGATAAAATTAACAATTCAGAACTATCCAATACTATCAATAGATTTACAGTAATAAATCCAATAAAGTTAGGTGATATTTCTGAATTAAATGGATCGGCTTATCTGAGCGAAACCTTTAAATTCTCAGAAAAATGGACAATTAATGCAAGCTTACGTTTTGATCAATTTTACAATCAATACAATAATAAATTAGAAAGCGACCCAACTTTAAACGGAATTGGGATTTATAAAGCGAATGCCAATAGCTTAAGTCCAAAATTTAGCATTTATTATCATGCCAATAAAAACACACAATTTTATATTGCTACTGGTAGAGGATTTCATTCTAATGATACCCGAGCAGTAGTTGTTACAAATGGTAAAGAAATACTTCCACCTGCATATGGCTTTGATTTAGGGAGTATTTTCAAGCCAACTAATAATTTATTATTACATCTAGCTTCCTGGTATATGGGGCTAAAACAAGAATTTGTATATAGTGGAGATGGAGGAATTGTAGAGATTACAGGAGCAACTGAACGTATTGGTTTAGACGCTTCTATTCGCTATGAGCCAATAAAATCATTGTATGTAGATGTAGATGTTAACTATGCTCATGGCAGGTATACAAACGAAGTTAAAGGACAAAATTATATTCCGTTAGCACCTATATGGAGTTCTACAGGTGGACTAATGTATAAAAATAAAAATGGTTTAAATGGAGGGTTACGATACCGTTATTTGTCAGATAGACCTGCTATTGAAGATTACTCTTTGATTGCAAAAGGATATTTTGTTACTGATGCGGTGTTAAATTACACCAAGCCGCGTTATGAAATAGGGCTTCGAATTAATAATTTATTCAACACTCAATGGAAAGAAACACAATTTGCCACCGAAACTCGAATGAGAAACGAAGTTAATCCTGTTACCGAAATATGCTTCACACCAGGAACTAAATTCATGGCGTTATTGGGAATAAGCTATTTTTTTTAATATTTAACTTCCTCACTTGAAAAATCCTCCTTTTTTGTAGTGGTAGTAAGGCTTGGCGTGTCTACAGATCTCAACTTCCTCACTTGAGCAAATTCATACCCTTTAATTCAAACACAATTAAAAAACCCCTTAATACCTGAATATTAAGGGGTTAAGATGTAGCGAGAGAGAGATTTGAACTCTCGACCTCAGGGTTATGAATCCTAATATAACTACTTAATAATCAGTATATTAAGTATTAAAAATTCATTATGTGTCACAAATGTGTCACAATGAACTACGAATTCAAACATTTAAAATCCTTTTGTCAAGTTGATTCAAGAGTTGGAATTTCTTTCTTTTTTAATAGAAAAAGATATAGATTCTACAGTGCTAAAATATTGGATCTTGATATACAACCAAATCAATATGATAATCCAGAGAAGCAAGTAAAATTGGATGAAATGCTAACTGCATTTCGAAATATGTTAGAGAGAGGTTGGAGACCAACTGATGCAGTTAAAAATGATGTAGAAGTTAAAATTGAAAACATATTACTTGAACATGCTGGACAGGAAGCATTGAAACAAAAGTTATCTGTAAAATACAGTTCCTATTATGTACGCGATTTAAAAAAGGCAGCAAGTTGTATAGATAGTTTTGTCAAAATTCAAAAATACAGAAATCTTAAATTTTCTGAATTGGATATTACAAAAGCACGAGAATTATTGCGTTTCACAAGTGAATCTTCCAGAGTACAATTCAACTTCAAGATTATATACTCAGCATTACTTGGTGAAATGTTTGAAATATATAAACTTCCAAATCCATTCAAGTCAATCAAACTTAAAAAGAAGGAAGAGGTACTACATAAACCAATTAAAGATGTTAAAGCAACTCTTTGTGAAATTTCAAGTTATAATAAAGATTTGCATGTTTGTTGTTTGATTACTTATGGATGCTTATTACGACCACATGTTGAGATTCGTAATTTGAAATGGTGTGATTTTGCTGATGACATGAGTTATATCAGTTTGTCTGGATCAAGAAACAAAGGGAAGAAAAACAGAATAGTTCCAGTTCCAACTTTTGTTAGAGAGTATCTCAATAGAGGAGAAGAAGAGAATAATATTTTTTCAGGAAATCCATACTCATACAATGAAGATTACTTTAAAACACTATGGTCAAGATACAAAAAGACTTCTAAGATTTTGAAGCAGCACAATACGCTTTATAGTTTTAGACATACTGGTGCAATTAATGTTTATGAGAAAACAGGTGACTTGACAAAGTTGCAACAAGTGATGGGACACAGTACTTTACAGGTTACACTTACCTATTTAAGAGGATTGGAAATACAACAATTATCAGTATTGGATATGCCAGAATTATAGGTGAAATTATAATTGTGAATTTAACTTTATAAAATTTAAACTAATTTATATTATAGATACAAATCTTGATATTACTCATTCTTAATAACTGCATGTTCATATCCTTCAAGAAAACCTTTACAGTATATTGATTCTTCAGTTGTATGAATAAAACTGTCAGATTTTGGACAAGCGTTTTTTGCAAGGTTAATTGCATCGTCATCAGCTATAGTTAGAAAACTATCTGTTATGTAACAATTCTCTTTATGTGTATTGTCTTTACTTTTAGCAAGAACATATAAATCATGCGCTTTTTTTGCGCATTCTTTTGCTGAAGTTTCGTCAGCAAAAACACCTAATACTGATGATCCAGTAAACATATTATTGGAACTGGTTTCTCTTACTACTATATATACTTTCATGGTTTTTTTTTAAAGGATAATCATTAATTCTTTCTGGTATGTATTAAAATAATTGTTGTGTTGACTATTGAATTTAACTGATAATAGGATTTGTATAAATCAATTTATTTCGAATAGGTAATACCTAACGTTTTTTACATCATATCTAACGCCATCCCAATACGCTGTTTTAGTCAATAATTTTGGAATTACACGTTCATCGTTGTAAACATAATCACCCCATTCGTTAGGGTAAAGAACACCTTGATAAAATAATTCATCATAATCATGTCTGTTTTCTGAGATATTATCTTGATATTTTACTTGATAATATCCTTGCTTTTTCGGGTAAGTGTGAGTCCAAAAACTAATTTTTTTACCATTTGAAACAGCATTTTTTATTGCTTTATTTTGTGCCTCAGCAATAAAATCTAATTTATGATTTATTCTTCTAATTTTTTCTCTGTTTTCAAGATAACCAGGATGTAATCTTTCTTTTTCCTTATCTTCAGTATCTTTTTTATTTCCATACATTCTCCAAATAATTATTAAGAGAATAAATATTATAAAACCTGCCATATTATTTATGTGAATTAATTCTAATACATTCTCAACGCTTTGAAATCAATACTTATTTGGATAGGGATGTCATAAACTCCTATACCACTTGCATTAGAATAGCTTCTTAAATAAATTGTTCCTGAATAATTACCTTTCAATGTTTGTCCAAAATTAAGTGGTGTTGTTGGAGACCACATATTAGGGTTGGTTGAAGTTGTACCTAAATCAGTAATATTAATTGGTAATTTATTTGAAATAGATTGATTATAAAGTCCACTTGTTGTTTGCCAACTATTAAAATTATTTGGACTTAAGCTATCAAATAAATTAGTTATATATGAACCATAAAACAATACTTGTACTTGATTTATTCCCATCAATAGATTAGGAAATGTAATTCTACATTCTAAATTTTGTCCAGAGATATAATTGCTTCCTGTTACATCGTTAATTTTAAGAGTTAGAAGTTTTTGAGTTTGTCCCGGAATACTTTCAATTTCACATTGATTATTTATATAATTTGTTAGACTTTGGATATGCCCTTTTGGAATTCCATTAATAGTATTGCCTTTTACTTTATGAACATCACCATTTATAGTAATAGTGAATTCATAATCCATACTGTTAGAGAATGAATTACCATTGTTATTGCTTGAGTTGTTATTTTCACTACTACAACTAAATAATAGTGATACAATTGTTAAAAAAAGAAATGTTTTTTTCATGATTTATATTTTGATTTATTATGAATAATTAACGCAATTAATACATTCTCAACGCTTTGAAATCAATACTTATTTGGACAGGTATATCGCATGTTCTAATTCCATTAATATACCTTGAGATATATATAGTACCATTGTAATTTCCTTTTAGTGTTTCTCCAAAACTGTAGTATGGTAATGGAGGTACTTGTCCTGAAATTGTATTTGAACCTAAATCAGTAATAACTATTGGCAACTTATTTCCAAGAGATGAGTTCCAAACACCATTGGATGTTTGAAAATACGAAAAACCATTAAGTGAACTACCAGTTGAATAACCACCTAAACTTGAAGATAAAGTATCAAAATAATTACCGACGAATTGAACTGAAGCTTGATTAGAACCAATTAACAGATTAGGTAAAATAATGTTGCATTCCAGATTTTGACCAGAAATATAGTTGGATTCCGTTATGTCATTAATTTTAAGATTTACACCAGAACTACTTTCTGCCATGCATTTATTATCTATCCAATGAACCCCTGCGTTTTGCATTCCATAAGGTATGCCATTAGTAGTATTTCCTTTTATTTTATGAACATCACCATTGATAGTAATAGTAAATTCATAATCCATACTATTGGTAAATGAATTACCATTGTTATTACTTGAGTTGTTATTGTCACTACTACAACTTAATAACAGTGATATAATTGTAAAAAGAAGAATTATTTTTTTCATGTTTTATATAATTTTAAGCATGTCTCTCTTACTTGATTTTTATATAAAACAAATGCGTGAGACAATTGCCATTACTTGTACTTGAGGTGGTCGAATACCTGAGAAACAAAGTAAAGCAACGCTCACGCAACCGGTGAGCGTTATGCTTATACCTTCCTGTTTCTCATTTGAAATTTCGACCTTTCAAGTACAGGATTATTAGCAAACGCTGTTATATCGATAAAATGTTTTCTTTCCTACGAAAGTGATTACAAATCTACCAATATTTTATAGCATTTGCAATTGATTGATTAACATGTTGATAATGTCTTATTTCAGGAACCAACTATGTTTAGAATTTCTGTTATCCAATGCATCAGAAACACCAGTTGTGAAATCGAATGCATTCACTCCTCTATCAAGAAATTTATCTAAGTAGGAAGTTTTATTGGATCCTGTCAGAAGATTATAGAATTTCCAAAGATTTATATCTCCATTTTCATTCTTACAGAAGCTTTCATCTTGATAGTAATCTTTTGCAACAGTTGTCAAATGACCATCATTGAGCAGTAATTCTGGAAGCAATAACTTTTCTTTTTTAGGTAGAAAATTGTACAATCTTCCTTTTCCAATAAGTTGCGCAAATTGAGATTCTGTCAATGAATAATTAGACAGTTGTTCCATAGCATTCAAATGTCTGTGCATGTTATAAGAGCTGAATAACTGATGGGTTTTGTCTTCCAAATCAACAGTAGACATTGCTTTGAGTTCTTCTATGAAACCATCTGTACTGATACATAAATTACAGCACACCATATTCTGAAAACCTATGAAAATCTTGAATTTCTCATAAGTCTTTTTGTTATACAGATTTTCTGTATTAAGTGCGCGAACACCACCAACAGTCAAAGCAAGTGTATTACCATTGATAGTTTCTGTAATGGATGGTATTCTTATAATGAACGCCATTCTTTCGTAATACGTAGTTTTTTGATGCTCTTGCAAATCCTTTACTGGAACATAAATTGCATCAGGTGTACGACCTTTGATTTGATGAGATACACGAATTTCTGGTTCCTCAATAATTTCATTAGGAAAGATACTGCGTACTACATTTCGAACACTATCAATAAATTCTTGATGTGAGAGAGTTGTTTCATTGTCCTTTGTGAAAACTGGCACGATGCATTTGTTCTTTAGAAAAGACAAACTGACTTCTTCTGTGTTTGCTTCTACAAATGGTTTTTTGTTAGTGTTGATAATGCTTTCTACTGTAAATGATGGTTGAAATCCTATGATTTCAGCATGGTGAGTTTGTAATTCCATGATAATAAAGTTTTAATATGTGAATGAATGAAAATGACCTACCATTCAGATAGGTCATTGATTGAATTAAAGTAAACCCTCTTGTGTGAAAGAGGTGTAAGTGTCAAAAGGTGTAATTATGATATGATCTAAGAGTTTCATATCCATCAATTCTAATGCAGATTTTATCTTTTTGGTAAGCGTTATATCTTGCGAAGATGGTTTAGTATTTCCTGATGGATGATTGTGACATATCAGTACAGCATTTGCCATTAATTTAAGCGCAGTAGCAACAATAATTTTGATGTCAACTACAGTGCCTGTAAGTCCTCCTATAAAAGCAATACAGGAACCAATTACTACATTACTGTTATTAAGATATACGATTACAAATTGCTCTTGAATACCAATTTTATCTGGATCAATAAGTAATTTGCATATATCATACGCATCTTTAGTATCAGTAATCTTTGGTCTGTTTTCAATAGATGATAAGTACTTATATCCAATTGAAATTTCTCCTAATTCTGATGTATTAATCATACTGCTTGACCATTAAGACTTGCTCTGTAATCTTTTTGCTCACCTTTAATGACTGCAGCTCTATGATTAAGTTGAGCAGAGAACTTCCTTACATGAGGTTGGTTTTTATGTAAATTATTAAGTTCTTCAAAGGTTTTACAGGCATCAATCATATTTAGTAACTCATCATCATTGTACCCTTCTCCATCTTTGCACCATTTCATGATTTTTCTTCCTGTAGTATCATCAATTTTGAAAGCAATACGTGAATTGAATAATTGTGTTCTATCCTTTGTACAGTTAACATTATTGTAAATGTCAAGTTCAAAGACAATGGTATAGTCGTATTCAAGACCATCTTTTTGGATTCCTTTCATACCGACCTTTTCTGGTACAGACTTACCATTCTTTTCAGTAATCACATAATCTTGTTTGCTACGAATAGTTGATATGATATGACTACCTGATGATAATATCTTCTGAACAAGTGCATTATGACGAGGAGTAACCTTGCTCCAGTTGGTGAAGGAGTTACCTGCCATTTGTGCGTGAATATCTAAAACACCACCATCGCCATCCCAACAATGAGAGAGACTATCTATGATTATTATATCCATACCTGCTTTCTCACAAGTAGTTATAGCTTCTATGTACCTTTCTGGTGTATAAGGTGCAGTGAGATTTAGTACATTATACTCGCCAAGATGCGAATATAGATGAGCTGATTGGTGTTCTGTGTCAATGACAGCAATTCTTCGCCAGTCTTGACAAATTCCAAATCCGAGAAGCAGACTTGAATACGATTTTCCTGATCCTGATGGACCTTGCATTGCAACACGAATACGTGCTTGATTTCTGTTTGATTGTTTTAATTCCATTGAATAAATATTTAAAATTATACTCTTTTCAATGGGGGGTGGAAGGTAGATTTAGAATTACTGGGGGTAGTACTTATGGGTACTGCTTGTACGTTAATCCATGTTAGGGGGTATTATAGCGATATAATGTGTACTTATTATGTTTTTAGTTACAATACTTCTATAACAATTATTATAAAGTAAGTGGATTACATGTTGGTGTTCTTGCTCTCCGTATTACTAATCTAATTGCAAAAGTAACGCAGATTCGCTTTAATAAAAATCCGAATACGCGTTACTTGTTACCATGTGAAATTTTATGTTGTTAGAGAATTAATTTATTCCATTACAAATAACTCCTTAAACAAATCTTCAATCTCAGGAAATTCTTTTTTGGTGTTAGTTATAGGAATGTTTTTTGGATTGTAACTTTTAACAAGTTTTGGTTTGCCAGCTCTTTTATTGTTTCTTGTTGCTTTTACAAATAGATTAAATATTTTAATAGATGTTTTTTCATCAGGGGATTTTAATCTTGCATTTATTTTAAAAAGTAAATTGTTAACACGTTTGTGAATTTCCTCATTAGTGTAGTGCACACCTATTTCAAATTGGCTTATGAGCGCTTGTTTATATAATGAACTATTCTCCATTATTGATAGTTTGGCACAACAAACAAATTTTTTTAATAATGTTGATTTTCTGTTAGAAGAGAGTTTAGTTAAATGTTCTATTAAATAGGTTTTATCGATGTAGTTTAAAAGATCATTAAAGGATTTATATACAAGCATTTCAGTATTGTCTTTTGCTGAAAAAATTCTGTCTACTGCATTAAATTTTGACCAGGAATTTAGATTTTTAAAAATCCTTTCTTCACGTGCAAGTATGTATGCTTTATTTTCAATTTTGTCAACTTTTGTAATTGATTTTGAAATAGTTTCAAAAACAGTATTTCCCTGACTTGTAAGTTTGTGGAAAAGTGTATTTTTATTTTGAAACACTTCATTTTGGATTCTATTTAGTTCAAGTAAAGCATCTATATTAAGATATGATATTTCAGGATCTAAATTTTCATTAAGCTTCACCAAATTAAAACCAAAATTATTAGTTTTTTTTACTACCAATTCTTTAACATTTAAAACTTGATCCTCTAAATATGATGATTTACCATATGATTCAGATAAACAAGTAAGACCTTTAATTTGAAATTTTGCTGCATCAATTAATTTGTCTTTATTAAATATGATTTTTTTTTGTTCATGATATTCTAATAAGATATTTTCTGACAGCAAACCTTTTCTTGCTCTTCCTGCAATTTGTTTTAATCTTAACTCTGAAAAGCAATTTAATTTATCTGTATTTTTTACTAATGTAATTAGATGATATTTTTCTTCAATATCATATCCAGTAAAATATGCAGAGGTTTTTAATATTATTTTGTTAGGTAATAAATTTGATTCTAATTCTTTGAAATATTTCTTTACTTTTTCTTTTGATCCATTACTGCACATGATTGAAATCTCCTCAAAAGGAATAGAATGCGATTTTTCTAATTCATTTGCAAGATTGTATAATTCTGTTGCATTATTATAGGCAACTACAATTTTTTCTTTTGGAAATGTATTTGTAATTTCAAGTATTTTGTCAATTGCAGTACTCATCAAATTATCAGAATAAATTAAGTTTATTTCTCTTGTTGATGGAACTTCTCTCTGAATTATTGTATAATCTTCATCTTCTAAATCTGGATCACTAAAAGTTAGTGGAGTTGCAGAAATCATACACTTTTTATCTTTTGGATGGTCTTTGTAAATTTCATAACACGTTTCCATCGATCTTCTGAAAGTAGCATCCAATTGAAAACTGTCACATTCATCTATCATTAGAAAGTAATCTTTATGTTGTGCTTTTGGAATTGCGTCCATCACTTTATAGAGACTATCTGCAACAACTATAATTTTTTTGAATTCAATTGTTGTATCATCTATATACTTTTTAATGTCTTTTTTTTCAATTTTTTTCTTGAATGATCCAATTGGTGAACCTACATAAAGTGCATTGTGTTTCTCTGCTTTTGCAGATGCAGTAACTCTCAATGGTTCAACAATAACGGAATTTCTTTTACTATTTAATTCTAAAGTTGTTGCTCCAATTCCAGTTTCAGTTTTGTTAATTATTCCATATGGTAATTCACTAATAGTATCACTTAAATAAGGAGTTTTTACTATTATGCGATTTGGTTTCTTTGCCATTTTATATAGGTTTATTATACAAAAATAGCAATACATTTTTGTATATGAAAATAGTAATCAACTAACTTGCAATACTTTATATTGTAGCTAAAATACTGCAATATAAAAAATCCATTTTAATTTCATATATTTACAATTTATAACACCATTTTACAGGTGTTTTTTAATTTTTTAATAAACATGATTAATCAGAATCCTGAACAAATAGCACGTGATAATATAGACAGACAACTGAATGCATGTGGTTGGACAATTCAAAACAAGAAATCATTGAATTTAGCAGCAGCTCAAGGTGTTGCCGTTAGAGAATATTCAACTGAGGTTGGTCCTGCTGATTATGTGTTGTTTGTGAATCAGAAACCTGTTGGTGTAATTGAAGCAAAACGTGAGGAAGAAGGTAGTAAAATGTCTATGCATGAAAGTCAAGTAGAAGAATATGCACAGGCAAAATTGAAGTATATTGACAAACAGCCTTTGCCATTTTTATATTTAAGTACAGGTGCAATTACCAGATTCACTGATACAAGAGATCCAAAACCAAGATACAGAGAGGTTTTTACATTTCATAGACCAGAAACATTTGCCAAATGGTTAAGAAAAGACGCTTCTATTAGGAAAAGAATGACAGAAGATTTTCCTTCATTAGATTCAACTGATTTAAGAGAATGCCAAATAGATGCTATTACTAACTTGGAAACATCTTTTAAGAAAAGTAAACCAAAAGCATTGGTCCAAATGGCAACAGGATCAGGTAAAACCTTTACTGCAATAACATCTGTTTATAGATTACTAAAACATATTAAAGCAGAACGAATCCTTTTTTTAGTTGATACTAAAAATTTAGGAGAACAAGCTGAAGGAGAATTTAGAAAATTTAAACCTCAAGATGATAACAGACTATTTCCAGAGTTATATGGAGTAAGTAGATTGACAAGTTCCTTTATTCCAGAGGATAGCCAAGTATATATTAGTACAATTCAACGATTGTATAGTATATTGAAAGGTGTTGATTTGGATGAAAGCGCTGAGGAAGATAATCCCCATGAGCAACGTTCTTTTGCAAAGGAAGCAATGCCAGTTGTGTATAGTGATAAACTATCAATTGAGTTTTTTGATTTTATTGTTATAGATGAATGTCATAGAAGTATTTACAATCTTTGGAAACAAGTGCTGGATTATTTTGATGCATTTCAAGTAGGATTAACAGCAACACCCGACAATAGAACTTTTGGTTATTTCAATCAAAATATTGTATCTGATTATGGTTATGAGAAAGCTGTTGTGGATGGAGTTTTAGTACCCTATAATGTTTATACCATTGAAACACAGATCACCAAAGATGGAGCTGCTATTAAGATTGGTGAAATGGTAGATAAGCGTGAGCGATTGACCAGGAAAAAGTTTTGGGAAGCAGTGGATGATGATGTTGAATATTCTGGAAGACAATTGGACAAAGATATTGTTAATCCAAGTACAATACGCTCAATTATTAGAGAAGTAAAGATGCAACTTCCTGTAATGTTTCCTGATAGAATAGATAGTAATGGAGCGTTTGAAGTTCCTAAGATGTTGATTTTTGCAAAGACAGATAGTCATGCAGAGGATATTATTGAAATTGTGCGTGAGGAATTTGATGAGAGAAGTGATTTCTGCAAGAAGATTACCTATCAAAGTAAAGAAGATCCTAAAACAATATTATCGCAATTTAGAAATGACTATTATCCACGAATTGCTGTAACAGTTGATATGATTGCTACTGGAACTGATATAAGACCATTGGAAGTGTTATTGTTTATGCGCGATGTAAAGAGTAGAAGCTATTATGAGCAAATGAAAGGAAGAGGAACCAGAACATGCTCCTTAGAGGAATTAAAAGCAAAAGGAACACCTACAGCAAAATATGCCAAAGATCATTTTGTGATTATAGATGCCATTGGCGTTGAACAATCTCAAAAGACAGATAGCAGACCATTGGAAAAGGCACCTTCTGTTTCATTAAAAGAAATACTTCAACGTATTGCAGTTGGAGACAGAAGTGAGGAAATCATGTCAACTCTTGCTAATAGATTATTGCGCTTGGATAAACAGATTAATGCATATGAGAAGCAAACTTTTGAGGATAAAGCTCAAGGAAAAGGAATTTCAGAGGTAGTGAGACAACTTTTGTATGCACATGACCCGGACACCAAAGATACTATTGAAAGCGCTATTAAATCAGAACACAAAGGTGAATCTCCTCAAGAAATAGAAGTGTTAATACAGCAGCAACATCAAGCCATTATTGAGCATGCAGTTGCAGTATTTCACAATCCAGAATTGAGAGAGTTTATTGTGGATGTTCGTAAGAAGTATGATCAAATTATTGATACTGTAAACATAGATGCTGTAACCAAAAGTGGATGGGTAAAAGATCAAATAGCGGAGGCAGAGCAACTTGTTTTGGATTTTAAACATTGGATTGAAGTACATAAAGACGAAATAACAGCACTTCAAATATTTTATGATCAACCCTACCGTAGAAGGGATATTACTTTTGAGATGATTAAAGATTTGAGTGAACAGATTTTGAGAAATAAACCTACTCTCGCAACATCTAAAGTATGGAGTGCATATGAACAGTTGGAGAGTGTGGTAGGGCAGCCAAAGAATGAGTTAATTGCTTTGGTTTCACTAATTAGAAGAGTGGCAGGAATTGACACTGCTTTAATTCCATTTGACAAAACAGTAGATAATAATTTTGCTGATTGGGTATGGAAGAAGCAACAAGGTGCAACCATCAAGTTTAATAAGGAGCAAATGGAATGGTTGCATATGATAAAAGATCACATTGCAACAAGTGTACATCTGAATACAGATGATTTAGATCGCACACCATTTGATGCACTTGGTGGTAGAGGTAAAATGTGGCAACTTTTTGGAAAAGAGATGGAAAATATAATAGAAGAACTTAATGAAAAATTAGTAGCATAAAGATGAAACAAAAAGAATATCCTGATAATTGGGAGAAAGCAATTTTAGAAGATTTACTTGATTATATTCAACCAACAAATTATATCGTAAAATCAACAAATTATGATAACTCCTATACAACACCAGTATTAACTGCTGGTAAAAGTTTTATTTTAGGTCATACAGATGAAACAGAAGGAATCTTTGATATTTTACCAACAATAATATTTGATGATTTTACTACAGCAATTAAGTATGTAACTTTTCCATTTAAAGTAAAGTCTTCTGCAATGAAGATTTTAGTGCCTACAAGCGAATTAGTTAATATGAAATATGTTTATTATTTCATGGAAACACTTAGGATGAATGTTGATACGCACAAGAGGTATTGGATTTCTGTTGGATCAAAAATTGAAATTCCTTTTCCGCCAATTGAAGAACAAGTGAGAATTGTTCAAAAAATTGAGCAGGTATTTTCAGAGTTAGAGAATACAATTAAAATCATAGAAGATTTATCTGGAGAGAGATACAGTTTGTCATCTATATCAGGAAAGATTGGTCAAATGAGACAAATTATTCTAAAAAAAGCTTTTAACGGGGAACTTGTAGAACAAAATCCAAATGAGAAATCAGCAAGTGAAGTTTTAAACATTATTAAATCGAAAAAGACTATAAAGGAAAAGTCAAAAAAAATAAAAAGCAAAAAGTTAAAGAAATAATATGAATATAGAAGTAAATAATACATCCAGTATAATTAGTAAAGTATGGAGTTTTTCAACAGTCTTGAGAGATGATGGTGTAGGATATGGTGATTATTTAGAGCAACTAACTTATTTGTTATTTTTAAAGATGGCAGATGAATTTAGCAAACCACCATATAACAGACCATTACCTGTTCCTCCTACTTATAATTGGCAGGCACTTACAGATAAAAGAGGTGCAGAGTTGGAAATACATTACACCAATACTTTACGTGAGTTAGCTAATGCAAAAGGGTTTTTAGGGCAAATTTTTACTAAAAGTCAAAATAAGATTCAAGATCCTGCAAAGCTATTTAAGCTTATTGATATGATAGACAAAGAGCAATGGAGTACAATGGGTGCAGATGTTAAAGGAAAGATTTATGAGGGACTTTTGGAAAAGAACGCTGAAGACACAAAAAGTGGTGCAGGACAATATTTTACCCCACGCGCATTAATCAGAGCAATGGTGGAATGTGTGCGTCCTGAACCTATGAAAACTATAGCAGATCCTGCATGTGGTACAGGAGGATTTTTTTTAGCAGCATATGATTACATTGCAAATCCAAGCAATTATTCATTGAATAAGGAACAGAAGGAGTTTTTGAAGATGCAAACCTTTTATGGTAATGAGATTGTTGCCAGTACAAGAAGAATGGCTTTAATGAACTTATTTTTACATAATATTGGCGACTTTGAAAGCGATAGTCATGTTTCACCTGCTGATGCGCTTATATCTGACCCAGGATATAGAGTAGATTATGTACTTGCAAATCCACCATTTGGTAAAAAGAGTAGCATGACCTTTACCAACGAAGAAGGAGAGCAGGATACTGAAGAATTAACTTATAATAGGCAGGATTTTTACGTAACAACCAGTAACAAGCAATTGAATTTTATGCAACACATTAAAACCATGCTTAAAACAGATGGTAAAGCTGCTGTTGTTTTGCCAGATAATGTATTGTTTGAAGGTGTTGGCGAAACTGTGCGAAAAAAACTACTTGACACCACTAATTTACACACTATATTACGTCTTCCAACTGGAATTTTCTATAAACAAGGAGTAAAAGCAAATGTATTATTCTTTGACAATAAACCAGCTTCTAAAGAACCATGGACAAAAGATATTTGGTTTTATGACTTTAGAACAAACATTCATTTTACACTAAAGAAAAATCCTTTAAAGTTAGAAGATCTATTAGATTTTATACAGTGTTACAATCCTGATAACATTAATAAGCGCATAGAGACCTATAGTACAGATAGTAATCCAGAAGGAAGATGGAGAAAGTTTACATATACAGACATTATTGAACGTGATAAAACCAGTTTAGATATCACATGGATAAAAGATAAAAGTCTCACTGACCTTGACAACTTACCTGATCCGGATGTTCTTGCAGAGGAAATCATAGATAATTTACAATCAAGTATTGATAGTTTTAAGGAAATAATGTTGAGTTTGAAATAAACATAATCAAAATTTTAAGATAGAGTGGAAATTAATCCACTCTTTTTTTTGACTTCTGGATCCTTAGTGAGTATCAAATGGTGTATAAATAACATCATTTTAAAAAATGTGTCACAACTTTCCGCTTGTAAGTACTATAAAACCTAAAAAGTGTGTCAAATTAGTGTCACAAAAGTGGCAGGAAAAGTGTCAAAAAGTGATGTTTTTTGCGATTTTTGGAGACAGTTGTACAGATTTAATTTTGTTGTATATTTGAAAAATAAACCAGACACATAGGTTTTTTTAGTATTTATAAGTTATTGATATTCAATAGTTATAGTGAGTTTACTCCAAAAAAAAATCCTCACATTTCTGTGAAGATTTTTGTAGCGAGAGGGAGATTTGAACTCCCGACCTCAGGGTTATGAATCCTGCGCTCTAACCGACTGAGCTACCTCGCCATGAGGGGTTGTGCGCCCTGGAACGCGGGTGCAAATATAATATTAATATCACAG
>CANGHE010000037.1 GCA_947453545.1 Flavobacteriia bacterium | reverse complement strand
TTGATGATGTCATCCGGATTAAATTGGCAAGAGAGTGGTAAAAATCCCTTGTCACACAATGCTGCATCCTATTATGGTACAGACTTATACGGACTTGTTACTAATCAATATTCCATCGAAAAACCTGGAAAAAGATTTGAATATCAAAGTGGTAATTCGCAATTGCTTGGTTTCATTATTCAAAAAGCAACAGGTAAAAAACTGGCTGCCTATGCAGAGGAAAAAGTGTGGAAACAAATCGGCACAGAAAATGATGCATATTGGAGTTTGGATAAAGAAAATGGCGCGGAAAAATCCTTTTGCTGTGTGTATGGGACTTCACGCGATTTTGCTCGTTTAGGAAAACTTATACGCGATATGGGACAATGGAATGGGAAAGAAATTATCCCAATGGCTTATATGAAAGAATTCATTTCCAATCCACGTATGACAACCCCAGAAGGAGTTCCAAATTACCGCTATGGTTTACACATCTGGACATATTTAGGAGGAAAAGATCCTGTATATTATTGTCGTGGCATTTTAGGTCAGTTCATAATTGCAATTCCTGCAAAACAATTAATCATTGTACGTACAGGCTCAATTCGCGGAAAAAATATAAATTTACCTTCCGAATACGAACACAACAAAGCGTATATCGAGAAGTTCAAGTATAAATTTGGTCACCCGGCAGACTTGTTTCAATACATAGCCATTGCCGAACGTATGATAAAGTAATTGAAGATGAGAGAAGAGTTATTAGGTCCGAAAGTAGAAAATGTAGCCGTTGCTGTTGTAAAACAAATAGATGAAAACAACAACACTAATTATTACACCTATTTAGTGAATCTTCGTGATGATATTATGGAAGGTATCATCATCACGAGTTGTGGTTATGGTGAAAACGTTAATACGGGCGAAAAAGTACAAACCTCTACCCTACGTCACTGCATCGAATTATTGTTACCTAACGAGGCTGCAAAAATTGAACCTATAATGGAAGAAGTTTTCGGTCTTACCAACGAATATTGGGTAAGTTTTTGGGTAAACGATGTGATGTATGACAAAAAATTCTTGTTTTTACCGGAAACTATTCAAGATAAGAATATGAAGAAGATTCCTCAGTTAGGAGTGAATGGGGTGATTATTCAGTAGGGGTAATAAAGGAAATTGAAATTTATTTATTTCCATAATGACCCCAAAAAGAAAGTATCAAAACGATAACTTTTTCTTCTTGTATTCTATAAATTAACCTGTGTTTATCTGAAATTCTTCTAGACCAAGTTGGAATTTGGTAATGTTTTAATTGTTCAGGTTTACCTGTTCCTGTTGTAGGATGAGAGCGAAGTTCATCCAATAATTTATCAATTTTTACAAGTACTTTTTTATCTCCTGATTTCTTTAACTTTTCAATATCCTTCTCAGCATCAATTGTTATTTCGATAGAGTAATTCATAAACCTAAAAACTCTTTTTGTTTGTCTTTGGATAAGTTTTTAGTTTTGCCTTTCTCTGCTTGATTGATTGACTTATCAATTTTAGCAAAAAAAGATTCTTCACTCATTAAAGTTTCATTCGTTGATGAAGCGATTTCAAATCGTACTTTCATTTCTTCCAATAAAGATTTAAGCAAAGATTTCTGCTTAGCATTTTTAGGATAAATAGTAATGCTTTCCATAATAATTGGATTTTGAAATTATGTGTTAAACGAAAATACGATTTTTTTGTTAAACTTAAAATTACTTTACTTGAAACTCATTCAAGATTGCAATTTTATATTGGTAAACAATTTGTTATTCATATTGATTCAAAGAAATCTACCTTCAAAATTTAACCAAAGCCAACATTAAATGGTTCATTCGTTATACACAGAAAATAAAGAAGTACTAGTACAATAATGTTAATCGGAAATATCTTTTCATTTGCTTATCTAAAAATTATTTCTCCTAAACCTTAACCAAACTATCTATTTTCGCTTCCAAATCATTACGTTTCTGCACAAAGTCTTTCAAATCCATCGCCACTAATTTGCGTTTCGCTTTGTAATCGAAAAATTGACGTTTCCATATATATGCAGACAAACCAAGCAATGGAATCGTAAAGAAATAAATCCAAGCAAGATAGCCATTATGAAATAGATGTGTATTGAGTAAGGATACAATAGGCCAATTAAACAATGCCATCGCTAACATTCCCAACATCATTTTAACAGATGACCAAAAAACGCGACGTTTGAACGTTTTTTCTGTAAACTTCTTAATCAACACATAAGGGATTAAGGTATGTAATGCTCCAAGTAAGGCAAAAGGAAACACCCCAATTAAATAAAGTAATTCTTTGGCAACGGATAAAGATTCTCCCTTAGCTAAGGTATATACAAACTGCTCTTTTAAACCCAAGCGTTTTTGTAAACGGAAATAAGTATCCGCTTGTTTTTTAAGCGCCACTAAATCCTCATTTTCCAAATCTTGCTGGTTTAACCAATCGGCTAATTGCTGCGAATTTCTATAACGCTGTTTCAACGAAATATGTAAATCTGTATTTTCAGGATGAAGTCCATTCCGACGAATTTGCATCACGTGTTCGTGAAAAGGCGCCCAATCTTTATTTTCAACGTGTGTAATCAATGGTTTCAACATCGATTCTATACGCCGAGTCACCTCCGTAATTGCCTTGTTTGGATTCTCTTGATACATCGCTTGATAATCATTCAAGCAAAAACGTTCCGAATTCGCTATTACAACATCGCTGCGCAAATAGTTCGGATCACCATAATTGATACCAATGGCTGAAATATATACTTTCTTCTTCCATTGCATGGATTCTAATGCAATAAACCCAATGCGTGCTGGGCCTTTTTTGATTGGTTTTAAGCGTCGAATAAACACATCATCCGTAAAACCTTCGCCAAAAATCAATAGGTTACGTCCAAACCTCAATACGTTTGATGTAGCTTTGAAGACTTCTGCATTTTTCCCAACTGCACCGTCACCATCTAACTGTCTGTAAATAGGCAACATCTGTGTTAGCCACAAAATAGGTTTCATCATTGGAGTAAATATATCCGAGCGCGTCATAAAAAACACAATCGGACGTTGTAGCGTTCCTAATAAAATGGGATCCATAAAAGATGCAGGATGATTACTTACATAAATCGTTCTTCCAAACAACTTTTTAGGAGCATTGATTTTTTCAATTCGTGGGTAATAAAGGCGCAATGAATATTGGGCAAAAATCTTAACAAGGAGGTATAAAAAACGCATTGAATCAGATAAGAGGCATTATACAAAAGATTAAATGTCTCAGACGTAACATAAATTAACAATAGATCAAAAGAGCAAAGTCGACAGATAATTCAGTCTTATGTTTGATCTTAATAAACATTGTCTCTTCTTATTACAATCAAAGAATTAAAGCAAATATACGAAGTAGAAAGTAATATTTTTAGTAATTTAAATCTAGAAATTGATCATAAAAATGAGTAATATAAATCATAAAAACAATAAATATTAGATTACCAAAAATAATCTTCAATTTTGATAAAATAATAATCGTGTTTGAGAATAGAAATTTAATTATTGCAACAAAACACAAGAAAGATCGTGTAATTGCTCCTTTGGTAGAAAAATACCTCGGCATAACGAATATTTTTACATCTGATTTTGATACGGATACCTTAGGGACTTTTTCAGGCGAAGTTGAACGTATTGATGATCCAATAACAACATTGAGAAATAAATGTTTGCAGGCATTGGAACTTGCCAATTGTGATCTTGGAATCGCAAACGAAGGATCATTTGGTAAACATCCTACATTGTTTTTTTGTCCAGGAGCAGAAGAATTTATGGTGTTTATTGACCAAAAGAACAAGCTCGAGATCATTGAACGTATAATAACAACAGAAACGAATTACCTCTCGAAAGAAATTAATTCAGAAGACGAGCTTCAAGACTTTTTAACTAAGGTTCAGTTTCCCACACATGCAGTCATTCTTCGAAAATCTGCTGAAGATTGCAACGAATTATTTAAGGGTATAAAGGATAAGGTGGAGGTTCTAAACATATTTCATCGTTTGCATAAGCAATTCA
Source organism: Flavobacteriia bacterium (assembly GCA_947453545.1). Taxonomy (GTDB): domain Bacteria; phylum Bacteroidota; class Bacteroidia; order Flavobacteriales_D; family Crocinitomicaceae; genus CANHVK01. The sequence goes on along the minus strand of CANGHE010000037.1, from coordinate 16,164 downwards.
AGAAAGTAACCATAGAAACAGACATGCGCGCGATGTATAATCCAACAAGAATGAAGGTAATCGAACAACTTACTGAGAAATTGATGAGAAAAATAACCTCGAAATGTCCCAAATGTGGTACTCCAGGTTTTTCAGTTACTCAAGTAAAGGCGGGCTTACCTTGTGAACAATGCTACTTTCCAACAAAATCAACGTTGAGTCACTTATTTACATGTAACTCTTGTTCATATACTGAAGAAAAAGTTTTTCCTGACAACAAGCAAGTTGAAGACCCAATGTATTGTGATATTTGCAATCCGTAATTATTCATACGCTTCATACCAACTAAAGTCTTTTTCAATGATTTGATCTTTCTCGTTTCTTAAATATTCTAGAAATGCCAATGCAACTGGAGAGAAACCTTTGTTTTTCTGCCAAATTAGTTGCCAAGAAGATTTAATTGGTAACCCTTTCACTGGAATAATTTTCAATTCGCCATTTTGAATTTCGTTTTTTAATCCAATCAAAGGCATAACGGAACTACCTAAACCTGCAATAATCGCTTGTTTAACAGCTTCGTTTGATGTTAACTCCATTTGTTTACGAAGTTGTATATCCTTACTCTCAAAATAACGTTCCATCGTATAACGTGTACCTGAACCTTTTTCACGGTAAATAATCGGCAATTCATCAAAAATGGATACATCGTATTTATTCTTTGGATAGTTGGAATCTTTACCTGTAACCAAATACAATTTGTTTTGCAGTAATTCCAAATTATCAATATTCATATCTGTAGGTAAAACAGAAACCATAGAAAAATCTACTTCGTTTTGCATAATATTCTCTAAAACATGTGACTTATTAGTTACATCCAACTTTAAAGAAACACCTGGATGTTGTTTTAAAAAACCATTTAAAAAAAATGGAATCACATACTTACCTGTGGAAACCACCGAAATTTTTAATTTGCCGATTAATTCGCCTTTAAACGCTTTCGATTTATGTGCTATTTCATGTGCTTGATGAATGATATTTTCAGCCATCAGAGCAACCTCTTTACCAAAATCGGTCACATACAACTTTCTCCCAATCACCTCCGTTAAAGGAATATCAAACTGATTTTGAAGGTTTTTCAATTGAATCGATACAGCGGGCTGGGTTAAATGCAGCTCTTCAGCTGCCTTTGTAATACTTTGATTTTGACAAATCTTAAGGAAAATCTCTAATTGGCTCAATGTATAATTCATAAATTATTTTTATGCTTTTCATATCAAATATAAATAAAAATATTTGGATTAGAAATCTAAACTTTGTAGAAAATCTAAACTAAAAACGAAAAGCAAGATGGCTAGACTAAAAAAAATTTGGAAGAAAATGAGAACCTATGATGTTAAAAAAGAAGAAGCACTAAGTGAGAATTTTTATCGATATCTATTCGAATTAGATTCGATGTAAATCAACTATTAAACTTTAACTTTTAATTTAAAACCCATGAACTTCAACCTACTTTTTGACAACTTAACCAATCCAGCGCTATTATTTTTTGTGTTAGGAATTATCGCTGTAAAATTGAAATCAGATTTAGAAATCCCACCGAGTACTTCTAAATTTATTTCCCTTTACCTATTATTTTCAATTGGATTCAAAGGTGGACAAGAATTAGCCCACAGCCATTTTACAACGGAAATATTATGGACTGTTTTGTTTGGTATGTTTTTAGCATTCATCATTCCATTCTATACCTTTTTTATTCTAAAAAGAAAACTATCGATAGAAAACGCTGGTGCAATTGCAGCCGCATATGGTTCTGTAAGTGCTGTAACTTTTGTTACAGGAATTGCATTCTTAGAATCTCACAAATTGACTTCTGATGGCCACATGGTAGCTGTAATGGCTTTGATGGAAGCACCAGCAATCATTGTAGGGGTTGTACTAATACGCATTTTTGGAGCAAGTAAAAAAACAGAAACCAAAATAAGCAGTTTGATTGGTCACTCGTTTACAAATGGTAGTGTATTATTAATCTTAGGAAGTTTAATTATCGGGCTCATCGCAAACGAAAAAGCTGCTGAAGGAATAAAACCATTTACAAACGACTTATTCAAAGGTTTCCTTGCAATTTTCTTATTAGATATGGGAATTATAAGCGGACGTAAATTAAGTGACTTCTTTAAAAACGGTTGGTTTACAGCGCTATTTGCAATTCTTATCCCACTAATCAATGGTTGTATCGTTGCATATACGAGTCAACTCATTACACCAGAAGTAGGAAACCGTTTTATCCTCGCAATTCTTGCAGCAAGTGCTTCTTACATAGCTGTACCAGCAGCGATGAAAATTGCTGTGCCTGATGCCAATCCGAGTATCTATTTACCAATGGCATTAGCGGTAACGTTTCCTTTTAACATCACGATTGGAATGCCTATTTACCTTTCGATTATTTGGTAGATTAGGCAAAAGACCATTAGACAAAAGAGCAAAGACAAACTAAAATCTTTCTTCTTTTGTCTAATGGTCTTTCTTCTTATAAAGGTATATTGCCGTGTTTTTTCTGCGGTAAATGCTCTGCCTTATTCTCCAACATTTTAAACGCTTGAATCAATTTTGCACGTGTCTCTTCTGGTAAAATTACCTCATCGACAAAACCACGTTCTGCCGCACGGTAAGGATTAGCAAACATTTCTGCGTATTCTGCCTCTTTCTCCAACCACTTCGCTTGAGGGTCTGGAGCACTCGAAATTTCACGTTTAAAGATGATTTCTGCAGCTCCCTTCGCTCCCATCACAGCAATCTCAGCTGTTGGCCAAGCAAAATTCATATCTGCACCAATGTTTTTGGAGTTCATTACGTCGTATGCCCCTCCGTATGCCTTACGTGTAATAACAGTCACACGTGGAACAGTCGCTTCTGAAAAAGCATATAACAATTTCGCACCATGTGAGATAATACCACGCCATTCTTGGTCAGTTCCTGGCAAGAATCCTGGTACATCTTCAAATACCAATAAAGGAATATTGAATGAATCACAGAAACGTACAAAACGTGCACCTTTACGGGAAGAATCAATATCCAAAACTCCTGCCATAGATTGTGGTTGATTGGCAATCACACCGATTGTTCTTCCTTCCAAACGTGCCATTCCAACTACAATGTTTGTAGCAAAGTCTGCATGTACCTCACGGAACGATTCGTCATCAATAATACACTCGATTACTTCGCGAATGTCATAAGGAAAAGAAGCATTGTCAGGAAGTATATTTTGTATTTGGGTTAATTTATTTTTTGAAAATTCAAAGGTTGTTGTTGGTGCATATTCCCCATAATTTTGTGGTAAATACGTCATAAAATCACGCACTTGACGCAAAGTAGTCACATCATTTGCAGAAGTGAAGTGCGTCACACCTGATTTCTCAGCATGCGTTTTAGCACCTCCTAAGTCTTCAGATGAAACTTCTTCGTGCGTTACTGTTTTTACTACGTTCGGCCCTGTAACAAACATATAGGAGGTATCTTCTACCATGAATACAAAGTCTGTCAACGCAGGACTATACACCGCACCTCCGGCACAAGGCCCCATGATCACGCTTATTTGTGGTATCACTCCTGAAGCACGTGTATTTCGGTAAAAAATATCCGCATAACCAGCCAAGGAAACAACTCCTTCTTGGATACGCGCACCTCCTGAATCGTTCAATCCAATAACTGGCGCTCCATTCTTAACGGCTAAGTCCATGATTTTACAAATTTTCTCTGCATGTGTATCTGATAATGAACCTCCAAGTACTGTAAAGTCTTGTGAAAAAACATATACCATACGACCATGAATTGTACCATATCCTGTCACTACACCATCTCCTGGATAATGTTGTTCATCCAAACCAAAATACGTAGAACGATGTGTAATGAACATCCCAATTTCTTGGAATGAACCTTCATCTAATAACAATTCAATGCGCTCACGCGCTGTTAATTTTCCTTGACTATGTTGTTTGTCAATACGTACTTGCCCACCTCCTAATTGAGATTCCTCGCGACGTACTAATAATTCTTGTCTTTTGATGCTGTTGTTCATAGTTGGTTTTTTGTTTCCTCCCTTGAGAAGAGAAAGTATACTTTCGAATTACAAACGAAAGTGCTGTAAGAGTAAGGAGGGTGACAGATTTCTCACCTCCCCTAACCCCTCCTCAAGGAGGGAAAATAGTTCAATTTCTACTTAATCGTCTTAAATTTATAATTCACTTCCAACAAATATTCCAAGGTTTCTAAATGTCTTTTTGCTTCAAACAAATTTTTTCCCCAAGCATAAGTTCCATGATTGCGAATTACAAATGCATGGTGTTGAAATTCATCTTTACGTGCTTCCATCCATTTAGAAAATTCAAACATATCTTGTGAATTTGGTAAAATTGGTATCTGAATTTTATTGTCGTGGGTTGTTTGTCCTGCAAATCCTTTTTGGATCTCGTATCCTTCAAACGGTATGTTTTCATCAAATAGTTGAGAATTCAAAACCGAATACACGGAATGACTATGTAAAATCACTGTATTTTCAGGGAAAAAGCGATACAATACACAGTGAATCAATGTTTCAGCAGATGGTTTGATTCCTCGATCTTCTAGTACTGGGTGACCATCCATGGCTACACGCATGAAATCTTCTTCGTGAAATTGGGATTTATCAATTCCTGAACGTGAAACATAAATTATATCTGCTTCTGCATTTTCACGGAAAGAGTAGTTGGTGGACGTTGCTGGCGACCAACCTTTGGCGTGATATGCACGAATGGTTTGTGCTAGTTGTTCTTTTAAGTCGTAAATATCTTGCATACTTCGCAATTTAATTTCCAAATAATTTCAATAAACTAGCGTCTATTGTTTTAACTTCTTCAACTAATATAGTTTTTGGAACACCCAAGGCTGAACCTTTCACAGTTCCTTTAATAGTTATCGTAACTTCTTTTTTAAATGCATTTCGTAGAATTGTAAATAATGCTCCGTCTGCTAAATTCAATTTTAATTTAACCGGATAATTTGCATCACTTTTACGTTTAAAAATCACTTTTTCAACCAATGTAACATTTCCAAGCATTTTATCATCGATACTGATTGTTAAATCTGAATGCTTGAATTTAATCGCATACAAATTATCATTTTGCACCTGCAATTTTGCATCTAATAATATCTCTTTGTTTTCAAAACGTGGAGAAATATCGGTTAATTCTTTGATCTTAATATCTTTGAAGAAAGAACAGGAAGTTAGAACTAGAATAACGATGAGTGATGTAAGACGAGTGAAGAATGATTTCATTGTTGTTTTTTTCGTTTATCTGAAATTACTTCAAATTTAAAATTTTCATTGATTACTTTACTTTTTTTAGTACTTGAAGTTTTTAGGATTTTTACCGCAGAGTTTTTTTTGAGATACTTGACGTATTAGCGTTTCAGAGTTCGCAGAGATTTTGACTTCGTCAAAATAATTGGTTTCATTTTCTAACAACGTTAGAAAAACTCTGCGACCTCTAATTCCAGTAAATTCATCAAAAACCTCTCTTTTCCTCTGCGCAAATAAAACCAGCACGAACTTCCAAATCCTACTTCGTCATCTCCGCAAAGTTCTTATAGAAATACGGTATCGTTTCTATCCCTTTGTAGTAATTAAACAATCCATAATGTTCATTTGGTGAGTGAATCGCATCACTATCCAATCCGAAGCCCATCATTACTGTTTTTAATCCCAATACTTTTTCAAACAACGCAACAATTGGAATACTTCCTCCACTACGAACAGGAATTGCAGGTTTACCAAAAGTTGTTTCATACGCCTTGCTTGCAGCTTGGTAAGCTATCGAATCGACTGGGGTTACTACTGGATCCCCACCATGATGAGGTGTTACAACTACTTTCGTTCCCGCTGGTGCGATACTTTCAAAATGCGTTTTGAACAATTCTGTGATTTCATCTGGAACTTGATGTGGCACCAAACGCATCGAAATTTTTGCATATGCTTTGGAAGCAATTACTGTTTTTGCTCCTTCACCGATATAACCACCCCAAATTCCGTTTACATCTAAAGTAGGACGAATAGAACCTCGCTCCATCGTTGAATATCCTTCTTCTCCATACACATTATTGATGTCTAACGCTTTACAATATGCATCATGACTAAAAGGTGCTTTAGCCATTTCATCGCGTTCTGCACGCGTCAATTCTTCTACTTTGTCGTAAAATCCTGGAATCGTAATATGATTATTCGCATCGTGTAAAGACGCAATCATTTTTGCTAGAATATTGATAGGATTCGCTACGCAACCTCCATACAACCCTGAATGTAAATCACGGTTTGGTCCCGTAACTTCCACTTCTACATAACTCAATCCTCTTAATCCTGTTGTGATTGACGGCGTATCATTCGCTAACATTCCTGTATCGGAAACTAAAATGATATCTGCTTTAAGTAATTCTTTGTATTCTTCAATAAAAGTTCCCAAATGAACACTCCCTACTTCCTCTTCGCCTTCAATCATGAACTTCGCATTACATGCTAATTCTCCTGATTTTACCATTGCTTCAAATGCTTTCACGTGCATAAACATTTGCCCTTTATCGTCACACGCACCACGCGCAAAGATTGCTCCTTCTGGGTGAATTGGAGTCGTTTTAATCACTGGTTCAAACGCAGGACTATCCCACAACTCTAATGGATCAGCTGGTTGAACATCATAGTGACCATAAACTAAAACTGTTGGTAAACTTGGATCAATCATTTTCTCACCATACACAATTGGATATCCCTTTGTTTGGTATATCGTTACATTATCTGCACCAGCAGAAATCAAGTGATCTGCTACCGATTGTGCTGCATCGTGAACGCTGGTTGCATAAGCAGGATCAGCAGAAATAGAAGGAATACGTAACAAATCGATTAGTTCGTTTAGAAACTTTTCCTTGTTTTGTTGTATGTAATGTTGAGTGTTTTGCATACTGATATTTTTTATAAAATTAATTATTTTTCATTTAGAAGATCAACACTTACTTAGCTGGACGATTCACCATAAAAACACCACCTAATACTACGCCCATTGATAAAAATTGAAATAAATGAATTTTTTCTCCAAACTGCAAACCAATGAATACAGCAACAATTGGTATAATGTAGGTTACACTGCTTGCAAACAGTGTGGATGATATTGCAATTAATTTATTGAAAAAATACAAGGCAATTGCCGTACCGGCAATACTCAGTATGCTTATAAAAAACAAACCTTCTAGTGCTTTTGGTTCAGTTCGAATAAAGTCTACAGCACCACTGAAATAAGTAATTATTATACTCGGTATCAAGGTGGTTCCAAAGGCTATTGATGCTATTTCCATCGCTTTGTATCCACTTAAAGTAAACTTGACAACATTCACTGAAATGGCATAACACAAAGTTGCTAAAACAACTGCAACTATTTGAGGGAAATTTCCAGAAAAAGACACATCGTTACCCCCCAAAATTAACAAAACTACACCTATTGCTGCAATCATTACACCCGCAAATTGAAAAGCAACAATACGCTGCTTAAATACCAACAAGCCAATAAAAATGGTAAAAATAGGTGTCAAACTATTCATAACACCCGTGAGTCCTGAAGACAAGCCAGTTTCAGCATAGGTAAACAAAAAAGCAGGGAAAAAATTTCCAAAAAAACCAACACAAGCAAAAAATAGAAGATCTTTTAACCGTTTTAGCTTCTTAAAATTGAAAATCGTCAATGGCAATAAAATAATTCCAGCTATTAGCATCCTTAATGCAGCTACTTGTGAAGAACTAAACAAAACAGTTCCATCCAAAGCATGCATACCACGCTTCATTAAAATGAATGAACTTCCCCAAATTAATCCCAATAAAATGAGATAAAACCAAGCAAACGATTTTTTTGACATGTAACAAAGGTAAAAATTAGATTTTGATACAACGACCTTATCATGTCATCGAATAAATAAACAAAAAAATAATATTCTAACTGCAAGTATCTGTTTAATTAATAACCAAGACGGATTTATAAATCAAATCATAAATATGTGTCGATATTTAATAAATTACTTATCAACCTCTATTTAGCAGGTATAAATACCTGTTTTAATATGAAATACTTACTTTTTCAAAGTAGTTTTTCTATATTTGGATAACTTCAAAAAGTACTATATGAAATATTTGTTCCTTGTTTTATTGTTTGCTAAAAGTATTGTTTTTGCACAAAATACTACCGGTTGTAAAACTTTACCATCTAAAACGACTAGTGCAATAACTTCTAATGTTTCTTCATCAATTAAAAGAAGTTCAAATTCATTAATGGATAATTACGATGTGAAGTTTTATAACATCGACTTAAATGCAACAAATGCTTCTACTGCAATTTCTGGGTTTGTACAAATAAATGCTGTCACTAAAATTCCTAACTTTTCTAAAATTGCATTGAATTTATCTGGTTCTCTTAAAGTAGACTCAGTGACAGTCAATAACGTGAAATGTACATATACAGCACCTCAATATTTGGTATCAGATGAATTGATAATAAATTTATCTACACCACTTGCTACAGGAAGTCTTTTTAAGGCAGTCATTTATTACCATGGCAATGGATCAGCAGGCGCTTCTTTTCCAGCAGGTATGTTGAATGGTGCTTATAACTCTAAGAACTTCACCTATACAGTTTCCGAACCATATTATTCCTATTTGTGGTGGCCATGTAAACAAGATTTGGTCGATAAAGCAGATTCAGTATATATCAATATCACAACTGAAAACACAAATTTAGTAGCAGCTAATGGGATTTTAAAAAATACCATTGATCTTGGAAATGGTAAAAAACGATTCGAGTGGAAAACAATATATCCAATAGACTCTTATTTAATAACTTTTGCTACAGGTCCATACGTAGAATATAAAACGTATGCAAATCCAGTTGGAGCAACGAGCTCAATTTTGATTGATAACTTTTTGTACGACCAATCCTATTTAACTTCCAATAAGGCAGTCATTGATAAAACCGCTTCAATGATTGAATTATTTTCGACGAAGTTTGGTATGTATCCGTTTAGTAAAGAGAAATATGGGCATTATTCCGCACCTTGTAATTTAGGAGCACTCGAAAATCAAACGATGTCGATGATGAATAAGTTTGATTTTGATTTGGTTGCACATGAACTTTCTCACCAATGGTTTGGGGACAATGTTACTTGTGGAACGTGGAACGACATTTGGATGCACGAGGGTTTTGCGGAATACAGTGAAAGTTTAGCCAATGAATTTTTGGTTTCTAAATCAGCTGGAGATACAAAGATTCAAGCAGCACAAACAGAAGTTCTAAATTTAAGTAATTCAAAAGCATACGCAACAAATACAACCGACCCTTTTACCTTGTTTGACCATACCAATTCGTATGCAAAAGGCGCGACTGTGCTTCATATGTTACGTTTTGAACTTGGGCAGGATTCTATATTTTTCAATATGTTAACTGCTTTCCAGAAGAAATATGCTGGAAAAACAGCAACCACAGATACACTTGTAGCATTTGTATCCAAGTATACAAACAAAGATTACACCTATTTCTTCAATCAATGGATCAAAGGTTACGGAAATCCAGTCTATAGTTTTTCCTATTTCCAACGAGGAGATACGGTGTATGTAACGAGTAATCAGTCCGGTTCTTCTTCTACTGGTTTATTCAAAATGAAACTGGATTTTAAAGTGAATTACGCTGCAGGATCAACCGTATTTCAAGTTAATCAAGTTAGTAATAAAGATGTATTCAAATTTTATTTACCTGGAAAAACGGTTACTTCCATCAATCCAAATCCAAACAGTTGGAGTTTGATGAATGTAAATTCAGGTGCTACTATTCCTTTAGTTTCAGGGGATAATTTCATTACTGCTTTTAGTTTTAGTGGAGCTGTTTCTTCTAAAATTACAGGGACAACTATTGATGTAATAGTACCTTATGGAACAAATTTAAGTTCGTTGAAAGCGACGTTCACTGCTTCTTCCGGTGCTACCATTAAGATTGGAACAACGACACAAACTTCTGGAGCAACCGTAAATGATTTTTTATTTACGAAAGTATATACAGTTATGGCAGCAAATGGAATGACACAAAATTATACAGTGAATGTTACTGTTGCTAAAAATTCTGAAAAAATGATTACTTCGTTCAGTTTGAATTCGATTGCTTTCCAGACATTACCTTCCACTCCCACAACGATCTTAAATCAATCCATAAATATAGGGTTAACTAGTACAATTGATAATAAATATTTTACGACAGATATAAATGCTTTAAAAAATGTAACTGTAAATTTTACTTCGTCCCCAGGATCTGTTGTTAAGTTTAATAATCAAATTATTACTAATGGTTCGGTGATTGATTTAAGTATGGTAATTACTAAAAATGGTGCTCCATGTGGTTTTACTTTGCAAGTCATTGCAGAAGATGGTTCTACCACTAATTATAATGTTTCAATAAATTCATTTTTTAATAGAATATTTTATTTTAATTCCTCAACTCCAGCTGTTATTGGTGTTTTAAATTATAATCCGAATTACAATAATTTATATTATCCATGGACTTTAGATAATTCATTTAGTAAAAATGATTCCGTGTTTTTAACTTTTCCAGTAGGTACAGATTTAAAATCAATTACTCCTATATATAGTAATAATAGTGTAGGTCCAATTACTTCAGGAGTTACAAAAATTGATTTAACATTACCACAAACATATACTGTACTACCAACAGGTGCTTGTCCTACTTATGTTCAATCGAATCTGGTAGTAATAGCAGGGTTTAAGAATTACGAAGCAAAATTAAATACGTTTAGTTTTGTAGGACAAACTAGTACAGCATATATTAATAGTAATTATAATACTAATGGAGATCCAATAAATACAATTCAGATTACCTTTCCATACGGAACAAAAACAGATAGTTTAGTAGCAAACTTTTCGAATTCCGCTGGCTCTGTTGTCAAACTAAATGGGGTTGTCCAACAAAGTGGAGTAACTGTAAATAATTTTGATCCAACCAAAACGTATGATTATGTTGTTGTTTCAGAAGCAGGACGTTCAGTAAAATATACTTTACAAGTTACAATAGCTCCACCTGCTAAAGACATCACATCCTTCTCTTTTTCTAACCCAAATGTAACAGGATCAATTAGTGGTACAAACATAACAGTAACGGTTCCTTATGGAACGGATGTTACCAAGTTAACTGCCAACTTTTCAGCCCCAAATGCGAAATCGGTAACAGTGAATAACGTTGCACAAACGAGTGGTGTTTCTTCATTGAATTTTAGCACCTCACAACAATACGTGGTTACAGGTCAAGATAATACCACGAAAACATTTACGGTTACAGTAAATGTAACACCTGTAAGTATAGCAAAAAACATCACTGCTTTTAGTTTTAACGGCTTAAATCCTGTTGTAACTGGTACAATTTCTGGAAATACGATTACAGCAACCGTACCTTATGGAACAGTCGTAAACAACTTGGTGGCAACATTTACGCTTTCTATTTTTGCTTCTGCTAAAGTAAGTGGGGTTACTCAAGTTAGTGGAACAACAAGCAATGATTTTAGTACCTCTAAAGTGTATACAATCACAGCACAAGATGGTTCAACTCAAAACTATACCGTAACAGTTACTATTGCACCACCAAAAAGCACAGAAAAAGCAATTACCGCATTTAGTTTTAATGGATTAAATCCTATAGTAAGCGCTACAATTTCAGGAACAAACATTACTGCAACAGTTCCTTTTGGTACGAATGTAAATTCTTTAGTTCCAACATTTACGATTTCTCCGAAAGCAACAATTTCTTCGGGTGGTATTACCCAAGTAAGTGGGGTTACTTCTGGCAATTTTACGACCTCTAAAAATTATGTAGTTACTGCGGAAGATGGTTCTTCGCTTCCTTATAGTGTAACAGTAACTGTTGCTAAAAACACAGAAAAAGCAATTACCGCATTTAGTTTTAATGGACTAACTCCAATTGTAACGGCAACGATTTCTGGAACAACGATTACAGCAACCGTTCCAAATGCAACAAACATTAAATCATTAGTTGCCACTTTTTCTTCGTCTGCAGCATCCACGGTAAAAGTGGGTACAACAACTCAAGCAAGTGGATCAACAGTCAATGATTTTACAAATTCACTAACTTATGTGGTTACTGCCGAAGATGGTTCAATACAAAATTATACGGTAACGATACAAGTAGCAAAACCAGATGCACCTGTTGCAAGTTCTCCAAGTGCTGTGTGTGAAGGTCAAACCATTCCAACATTGACTGCAACGGGAACTTCGTTAAAATGGTATTCTGATGCTGGACTTACAAATGTGGTTAGTACAAGCTCTCCATTTGTTACCGGTAAAACTTCAGCGGGAGTTTACACCTATTATGTGACACAAACTGCCAATGGTTTAGAAAGTTTACCAACTACAGTAACGTTAACAATTAAAGCTACACCTGCAGTTCCACCTTCAGGAGGAGATCAAACAGCAATGGAAGGTAGCTCAATACCTCCATTATCTGTTGCTTCAACGAATACGATTATCTGGTATAGTGATTTAGCACTGACAAGTACAGCATGTGTATGTAGTTCATTAAACACAGGGAAAACGCTGGCAGGAACTTATACCTATTACGCCGTAGAGGTCTCTAATACGAATGGTTGTGTAAGTGCGCCTACAGCAGTTAAATTAATTATCAATACACCTCCTGCAGCTTGGACGGTGGTAACACCAAATGCTACATCATCGATTTTATATGGAGTAGCTACACCTTCCAAAACAGCGAATTGGGCGATTGGAGCAGCTGGAGTTTTAGTGAGTAACACAGGAACTACATGGTCCACTGCTACAAGTGGTTTATCCAGTGATATTTACGCCATTTCTTTCAATGGAACGAACAATGGATGGGCAGTAGGGAAAAGCGGTAAAATTTTACAATATAATGGAACAACATGGACTGCTGCAACTAATAACAGTACAACTACTTTATATGCCGTATGTGCAGTCGATGCTACCACAGCTTTTGCTTCAGGTGCTTCAGGTCGTTTGTTAAAGTATACTGGAGGTTCTTGGTCATCAGTAACAAATAGTAGTGTAAGTGCGAATTTGAACGCAATTTCTTTTGCAGGAACTACTAAAGGGATTATCGTTGGTGGTTCAGGTACCATCATGACCTATAACGGAACCGCTTGGTCTTCTACGACACAAGGTACATCTGATTTATTTGGTGTACAATTATTAGATGCTAACACAGGTTGGGCAGTAGGTGCAACGGGTACGATATTAAAATACAACGGAACAATTTGGACGTCCGTTACGAGTGGAGTTACTAACAACTTAAGATCCGTATATTTCACAAGTGCAACAAATGGATATGCAGTAGGTGATGGGGGAACTATTTTAAAATACGATGGAACTTCTTGGACGAAAGTAGTGAGTGGTACTACCAACAACTTATACAGTGTAGCATTCAGTGATGCCAATACAGGTTGGGCAGTAGGTGCAGCAGGTACGATTGTTGCTTACAAAGGAGTAACGAACACCGTTGCTTTACCAACAGTAAAACCTCGAACTATCTGTTTTGGTGATTCACCAACAGCTTTGTTTGCTACTGGTACAAAAATAGTTTGGTATAGCGATGCGGCTGCGACCAAACAAATAGATACAGGAAATGTATTGATGCCAGTGATATCAGCAGTTGGAACGTATACTTATTACTTAACACAGACTGTGAATAATGTAAAAAGTTTGCCAGTAGCAGTTACGATAACAATTAAACCAAAACCAACAGCACCAATAACGAGTGGTAACATTTCCATTGCTCATGGGGCAAGTTTATCCCCTTTCACAGCTACAGGTAGTAACATCGTTTGGTATTCAGATGTTAATTTGACAAGCCAAGTTGGTACTGGAACTTCCTATTCACCTTCAAATCCAAGTGTAGGATCAACAACGTACTATGCTACTCAAACTATTAATGCTTGTAAGAGTGATGCTTCAAGTGTTACATTAACGATTACGAATTCAAAAAGTAATTTAAAAGCAATCACAGCTTTTAGTTTTGCAGGCATGAATCCTGTGGTTACGGCAACCGTTTCAGGATTGAATATTACGGCTACTGTTCCTTATAACACGAACCTTGCAAACTTAGTAGCGACCTTTACTGCATCGAATTTAGCGACAGTTAAAGTGGGAACTACTTCACAAGTAAGTGGCACGACACCGAATGACTTTTCTAAAGTAGTGACCTATACAGTTACCGCTGAAGATGGAACGAGTCAAAATTATACCGTAACCATTACCCTAGCGCCAGCGCCGAAGAGTTCAGAAAAACAGCTTACTTCCTTTAGTTTTAATGGACTTAATCCTGTGGTTACGGCAACCATTTCAGGATTGAACATTACAGCAACTGTTCCTTATAACACGAACCTTGTAAACTTAGTAGCGACCTTTACCGCATCGAATTTAGCGACGGTTAAAGTGGGGACTACTTCACAAGTAAGTGGCACGACACCGAATGACTTTTCTAAAGTAGTGACCTATATTGTTACTGCTGAAGATGGGACGAGTCAAAATTATACCGTAACCATTACCTTAGCGCCATTACCGAAGAGTTCAGAAAAACAACTTCTAACTTATGAGATAGTTTCCCCTTCATTAAAAGGAGAATTGATTGGAGATACTATTTTTATTGCTACTCCGAGAGATGTAAGTAAATATGGTTTAATTGCAAGATTTACACTTTCAACTAAGGCGACTGCATTTATTGGTAATGTGAAACAAAAAAGCGATTCATCATCGAATGATTATATAAACACACTTACATATAAAGTAGTAGCAGAGGATACTAGCTTTAAAAATTACTATGTAAAATTTGTAAAAACAATTACTTCTTTTGAGTTAGTTGCGCCTGCTGTATCTGGTAAATTTGTAAATGGGTCTTTCAAATATTCGAATCGAATTATCAATTTAGTTGTCCCGAATGGTACAGATAAGTCTAAATTAGTAGCGAAATATACTTTGCCAAATGAAGTAAAAACAGTTCGTGTAAATGGTATAGTACAACAAAATGCAGTAACAATAAATGATTTTTCTGCGCCTGTAAATTACGAGGTAGAATTATCGACAGGTGTGAAGGAATTGTATACTGTTATTGTCTATTCTCCAGATCAAACGGTACAAATTCCAGATACAAACTTTAATCTGACTTTATTAAATGAAAATGAAATCGATGCAAATGGGGATAATATATTTCAATTACCTGAAACAGCAGAAGTAAAGGGATTAATCCTTAGCAACAAAGGAATTGCTAATTTAACAGGAATTGAGGGGTTTGTTAATTTAAGATTTTTGATGTGCAATAGAAACAATATTAAATCTTTAGATTTTTCTTCGAACCCGAAATTAAGTTTTTTACAAGCAGGAGAAAATAGTGCATTAGCTCAAATAAATTTATCCAAAAATATATTGCTAGATACCTTGGTATTAAACAAATGTGCATTTGAGAACTTAGATTTAACGCAGAATTCTAATATTACATTTCTTAGATGTGAAGAAAATAAATTGACCTCATTGGATGTAAGTAATCTTTCAAAGTTGTCCTATTTCGTATGTCGAAAAAATAATTTATCGAGTATGGATATTCGTAAAAATTTGAAATTGATTTACGATATCACTAAAGTTGTCTCTTTTTCAGGAAATCCGAATTTAAAAGTAATTTGTATTGATACTTTTCATTTAAAATATATTGACAATTATTATAAAGATTCAACAGCTGCTTGGAGTACGACTTGTGGATTAAGTTCTGAAAATTTTATATCTGCCTTTAGTTTTACAGGCTTGAATCCTGTGGTTAAAGCTAGTATTTCAGGGTTAAACATTACGGCAACTGTACCTTACGGAACAAACGTGTCAGCATTGGTTGCAACATTTACTGCTTCAAACCTAGCTACTGTTTCTGTTGGTCAAATAGTACAAGTAAGTGGAACTACAGCAAATAACTTTACAAATGCGGTAACTTATACGGTAACTGCTGAAGATGGTACAACGCAAAATTATGTGGTAACTGTTACAATTGCACCAGCTCCCAAATCTTCAGCTAAACAAATCACGGCATTTAGCTTTAA
>CANGHE010000036.1 GCA_947453545.1 Flavobacteriia bacterium | reverse complement strand
CATCCCCCTTTGTCCCCCTTCAAAGGTGGAAACCACACAATAATTCCACTTGATTTTTTGAGCCTCATCGTCTTCCCTCCTTTGAGGAGGGGCAGGGGAGGTGAGGTTTAAATTATCATCCCCCTTTGTCCCCCTTCAAAGGTGGAAACCACACAATAATTCCACTTGATTTTTTGAGCCTCATCGTCTTCCCTCCTTTGAGGAGGGGCAGGGGAGGTGATTTATTTATTCCTTTTCCTCCAAACAATATATAACGTGTCTGATTTGGTTTGCCACATCATCTAATTGATTTAATACTTCCCCTTCTGAAAAACGTAATATTTTATATTCAAGTGACGTTAATTTTGCTTCACGATATGAATCATACTCGCCTTTGTTTAAATGTGATATGCCATCAATTTCAACGATAATTCCAAGTTTTGGACAAAAGAAGTCAACTATAAAACTATAAATCGGTCTTTGTCTGATGAAACGAACACCTAGTTGTTCTTTAGATAGTAGCGATTTCCAAATTTTCTTTTCAGCTTTAGAAACACTCTGTGTCCTTAATTCTCTTGCAAATTCCTTTAAATTTTTGTTGTAATGATTGTTTGAATACATAGTTTTCTAATAAAAGTTAGTGAAAAATATCTTTTAATAGAAATTATTTAAGGGAGGTGAGGTTTAAATTATCACCTCCCTTAATCCCTCCTCAAGGAGGGAACCACGCAATAATTCCACTTGTTTTATTGAGCATCATCGTCTTCCCTCCTTGAGGAGGGGCAGGGGAGGTGATACTTAAATTGTCAATACCAATAGTCATCCCCCTTTGTCCCCCTTCCAAGGGGGAAACCACGCAATAATTTCTCCTTATAGAAATGAGATTATTAATTACGCAAATTTTTTATAGTATTTATCGACGTCTTTTCGTCTTCCCTCACGTCTACCTGAGCGGAGTCGAAGGTTAGGGGAGGTGACCTTATTACTACCCATTTTTCTATTAACTATCAACATCTTATGTTGATAAAAAACTGCTTTTCACCGTTATTTTGTTGATAATTATTTGCTTTATTCAGTATTCAGTATTATTGCGCCATAAACAACAAAACAAAGAAAAATGAAAAAAAGAATTTTGAAAGGCGCAGTAGTTGCAATTATAATAGCAATGACTTCACAAGTAAAAGCACAAAACGTAGCGATTAACTCGGATGGTTCAACTCCAAACAGTTCAGCTATGTTGGATATTACATCAACAACGAAAGGGTTATTAACTCCTCGTATGACAAGTGCGCAACGCACAGCAATCTCTTCTCCAGCAACGGGGTTGATAGTATATCAAACAGATGGAACAGATGGTTTTTATTACTACGATGGTTCAGCTTGGGTGTTATTGATTAACGGTACTGATGCTTTACCAGCAGTTAATGGATCTGCAGTAACAAACTTGAATGCTTCGAATTTGGCAAGCGGAACTGTACCAACGGCACGTTTGGGAACAGGAACAGCTTCATCAAGTACTTATTTAAGAGGTGATGGTACTTGGAGTAGTGTTAGTAGTAGTTACCCAAATTTAATAAGTACAACTTCAGTTTCAGGTAATACATCTACTGCTTTAACCTCTATTGCTACAATAACAATACCAAGTACTGGAAAGTATATGATAACTGTATATTGTAAATTTGATGGTGATAATAATCCAGTAAATTATATTTTAAAGCAGGGAGCAACAATATTATCAGCATCAACATATGTAAGTTGGATTAGTGGGGTAACTTACGGGACATTTACTGCTGTTGTTGATTTAGCATCTACTACATCGGTTATTTTATATGAACAAGATGTAAATGATTCTGGTACAGCGATTTCAGGTAATGTGAAGTTAACAAAGCTATCAGATTAATTTTAAAATTCATTTTATGAAAAAACTACTATTCACAGTATCTTTTTTGTTATCAGCTGGTGCTTTTAAAGCACAAGGTTTGTATAACAATGGAGCAGATATCGTTGTATCCTCTGGTACCTATTTGGTAGTAGATGGAACAACAGGGAACTTCCTAAATGCCACAAGTGGTAACGATGGAGAAGTTCATTTAACAGGAACCCTAAAATTGGGAGGTAACTTCACAAACAATGTACTCGCTTCAGATGCATTTGGAACTTTGGCTACAGGGAGTGAAGTAATTTTTGCTGGTTCTGGTACCCAAGTAATAGGAGGAACATCAACTGCTACACAAAACTTTGATAAGATTACAATCAATTCAGGTGCTACAGTTCAGGTAACTGCTGGGAAAAAAGTTACGGCAGCAGGTGCAACAGCTAATGCAGGAACTTTTACTTTGTTATCTACTTCAGCAGATGGAACTGCAACTTTTATTGATAATGGAACTATTTCTGGTGCTGGAACATTCAATGCACAACAGTATCTAACAGGTGCTGGTGGTGCTTCCCCAAGTGGTAGACGTTGGTATATTGGTTCACCAGTGGCTTCAGCTTTGAGTTCATGTTTAGATGCGGCAGGAAATAATCGGTTACAAGATTACGTAGAAACAAATTTGCAGTATAGTGAAATCACGGATAACAATACTTCGTTAACGGTAGGAAAAGGATACGTATTCAGAGGTGAATCAAACCAAACAGTAACATTTACCGGAGGAACGTTTAACACTGGAGCAATCAACCGTAGTAGTTTAACGTATACTGGAACAACAAATGCAGACAGAGGAAGTCACTTGGTATCAAACCCGTATCCATCATTTTATGATTGGGAAGATGCATCGTTGACTAATGTTTCTTCTACGATTACTTTCCGTACAGTAAACTTATCAAGCACGATGGTTTTTGATACATACAATGGAGCAACACACATCGGAACAAACAACAATGGTTCGGGAGCAGTAACACGTTACATCGCACCTATGCAAGCATTTTGGGTACAAGTAAACACCGCGCCAGGACAAGTTTCTTTTTCAAATACAGGCAGAAGCCACCAAAGTTCAAAGTTACGTGGTGCAGTATCCAACAACTTGTTACGTTTGAACCTTACTGATGGTACAAACACTGATCAATTGGTAGTAAACTTCAACGCAGATGCAAGTAATGGCTTAGAAGACTTCGACTCACGTAAAATGTTTACAGCAGAAATTCCACAAGTATATTGTGGTGTGTCAGATAATAAGTTAGTAATTAACTCATTGACTGAAGTTACAGAAGAAACAGTAGTTCCCGTATCTGTAGTATTACCGACAACTTCAAAATATAGTTTTGAAGCAACAGGATTTACTGGTACGTTAATAGACTACACGGTTTATTTAGAAGACAAACAAACGAATGTTTACCATAATTTATCAGAAAATGGTACTTATAATTTTAACGGTGTAGAAGGAGAAAACACGAATCGTTTTGTGTTACGTTTTGCTAAAAAAGCCGCAGGGCTTGAAGCCATCCAAGCAACTGCAATTCAAGTGTACACAAGCAATCAAATTTTACATATAACTATTCCAACAGAACAAGGAACAGTACGTTTGATTGACATGTCAGGGAGGGTTGTTGCAACACGTGACTTAAACACCAAAGTATATCAGATGGAAATTCCAACTGTTTCTGGTATCTACCAGGTAGAGGTTGATTCTGGATCAGAACACGTTGTTAGTAAAATCATAATTGAATAATTTGAATAGTATGAGTAATGAATTAGAAAAAGAGGAAACTCCAATATGGGAAGCACCGAAGTTAATCATTGAATTTGTAAATAATACAGAAACACCTAAAGACCCATCATCTACGGAATTAGATGGAGGAAATCTTTCGTAATTTTTATGATAAATCAACAAAAAAGAGCGCTAATAGTGCTCTTTTTTGTTTTTAAGTCTTCCCTCCTTATCTTCCTTCCGCTGCTATTTGATTTTGAAGCGTAACTTACTAATCCCAAACTATTCGCAATAATTAAATCATTATGAGTTAGTTATTAATCGAACATAGCCTAATTATTGTTTTCTATTCAATAATCCAAGTGATAGAAACATTCTTATTGAGTTCAATATCATCTGGAGTAAATTCTGACATAGTGGTTGCTTCCATTAGATAACTGGTTTCTACTTCAAATTCTGAACGAGAGATATATGATATTTCACTGAAAGAGTAATCGATACGTTGAATTTCTTTGAGTTTGACACCACTAGCTTTTGCTAGTATTTCGGCATTTTCGCGTGCATTTTGAACAGCATTTTCGATTAGTTCGGCTTCTTTATTTCGTGGATCAGCAATTTCAAATTTAATTCGGAAATCTAAATCTGAAAAATGTTCTGTTATTAACTTGATTACACGATTAATCAAATCATTATTTAAAGGGATGCGAAGAATCATTTTATGGGTTGCAATATACCCATTGAAATTATACAGCTTCTTTTTCTCGTCATAGGTTGTTGATTTATCAATCGAAAAGGAAGTTGATTTTACTGCTGAGCGCTCTATACCAGCAGTATTTACCAATTCTTTTAATAATTCTACCTTTGTGTTTACGCGATCAATTGCATCTCCATATTCCCATTGATGATCTTTAACATCGAATGAAAAACGAATTTGATCAGGTGTTTCTTTTAGATATCCTTTTCCTGTAATGTGTATTGTACGTTCCATATCCTTTAATTTTTTCAAAGGTATGTTTGGTACTACGTAAGTTTTTTACGTTCACATTTTATTGAGAATTAAGTTAATTTATGCTCAAATCACTTTTTCCCAAAGAGCCAGTGTTTTTTCAGATTCTGTCTTTTCATGAATCTCTTTCCATGACATAGTGCATAAATAAGGAGTTGGGGTGTATCCCTTGGATAACCAGATTGCATCGAGTGATTTATATGCTATTGGTTTTTGAGGATGATTTTCGGGTCGAACGACACTCGCAAAGTAAATTCGGTTGTATTTTTTTAGACTGATAATTTTTTCTTCCAACAAATGAAACAAGTGCATACCAATTCCTTTTCCTCGGTAGTTATTTTGTAAAACAATTTCGCTTAAATAGAAGGAGTTGTTGAGTGTGTCTTGTGGTAAATGACAGACAATTGTTGCATCTTCAAAGCGCATTGGGATGCCTGTAAATGCACCAACAACTTGTTCTTTATCAAATACTAAAACAACATAAGCGTCTTCAACTTCGCTAAATTTGGCCAGGTATTTTTCTTCATATTCATAGTTACCATCGTACAAATAGGGGTATTCACGAAACACCTCTATACGCAGACGTGCAAGGTCTTTGCTATAGGGTACAATTTCTTTTCCGTATTTGATAGCGTAATGAATCATGTTTGAAAAATTAAGTAAATGTACTAAAATTATAATTATTACAAATCCATTATTTTCTTTTAATGTTGGATTATAAATCCTTTGAACTTAAAGTAAATATGAATTAGTCAATTAAATCATAATTACCATGTATTTTTATCCTAACTTAAAATAATTGATTTTTATTATGCAATCATTAAAATCATTTTCAATCAAAGCCCGAATTAAAAGTTTTTCGTATGCTTTTCAAGGAATCAAAACATTTTTTCAAACACAGCATAACTCTTGGATTCATATGCTTGTAGCGATTTGTGTTATTATATTAGGTAGCAGATTTAATTTGAGCTTGAATGAGTGGTGTTGGATTGTTTTCTCTATTGGAATGGTATTCATCACTGAAATGCTGAATACAGCGTTAGAATTTCTTACAGATTTAGTTTCTCCTGAATTTCATCCTTTGGCTAAAAAGACAAAAGATGTTGCTGCTGGAGCAGTGTTGTTTTCAGCTATAGTTGCCGTGGTAATAGGATTATTTGTGTTTATCCCCAAGTTTTGAATGTGTTAGAAATTAGTAATTAAAATCTACACATTTATTAACAATATGCAAGCAACTAATTAGAAAAAATCTCGTACTATTGCTAAGAAAAGTTTAATAAAATAAGGAATGCAAATAGTATTAAAAATAAGCTGTTTTATAATAGTTTCTGTATTAGTTTCTTGCGGACATCAAGGAACGGGTAAATGCACAGAAACGAATATCAGTACGAAGACGAGAGCTAGTCATAATGGAGGTCGTGATTGTGCAAGATGTCACCAACAAGGGAACGATGCACGTGGTTGTTTTACGGTGTGTGGAACAGTTTTTAAATCTGATTTGAGTACACCAATGTCTGATGCAGTGATGGTATTGTTAAGTAGAGATGTAAATGATTGGACTAAAATAACTGGAGTAAGTAAACCTATTCCTGTAGATAAAACAGGAAACTTCTATACTACTGAGAGTATTGATTTTGTTGGTAAATACCCAGCAATTATAAAAAATGGAGATACAATTGCCATGAGTTCTCCTCTTGACGCTACGGCTTCTTGTAATTCTTGTCATTCGAGTGGTAAAGAAAGTCAGTTAGGAAGCCAAGGAGTAATTTATGACAATATAATTAAATAGTACACAATATGAAAAAATTAGTCACGACAGCATTTCTTTTTTTATTTTTAGGAATATCTTATTCTCAGACAGATACGACAAAAGTTGCAGAAGACGATTTATTATCAGAAGATCCTGCATCAAAAACACAAGTTACCTCACTGTTACCAGATGGAATGGGACCGGTCAAGCGTTTTTTTTGGGCAGAAAATGGTTTAATGCGTAAATCCAGTTATTTTGAGTTAACACCTGAAAAAAGAGAACGTGAAATAATAGTTAGAAGAAGAATGTTACAAACGCATCAAGTAATGGGGTTTGTTGCTTTAGGTACGATGGTAGCGTCTGCAGTTACGGGTCAAATGGTTATTAATTATTCTCATTCTTCTGCTGATAATGCAGGTAAAAATATGCAAACAGTTAAAGGACTTCATCAAATTGCAACAAATGCAACGATGATTTCGTATGGCGCAACTGCTTTATTACAATTGTTAGCTCCACCACCGATTATTATCAGAAAAAATCAAGGATGGAGTAATATGAAAGCTCACAAAACATTGGCTTATTTACATTTTGCAGGAATGGTAACAACACCAATAATGGGTCAATTAATTTATGGTTCAGCGAGCCTTAAGAATGATAAAAGTGATCAATTACGTCAATTTCATCAGGTTTCGGGATACATAACAACTGCTTTATTTGCTAGTGCAGTTATCGTAATGAAATTTTAATTTTTAATTTTTAAAAAATAGTAGAAATGAAAAAATCAGGTTTATATATTTTAGTTTTTACAGTTCTTGTTGGACTTTGTTCTTTCGATAATGTTAAAATTGCAGCAGATAAGGCAAATTCTTATATTAAATATACTTTATCACATCCTTTGCATGAGTCTGTAGGTGTATCAAAAGACTTTATTTGTAATGCTTATTATGATAATGTATCTAAGAGTTTATCGAAAATTGCAATTGCAGCAACCGTAGCTTCATTCGACTCTCAAAATTCAAGTCGTGACTCACATGCATTAGAAGTTTTGGAGGCTATAAAATATCCTAAGGTAACTTTTGTTAGTTCTTCAATTACTGAAAATGGTAATGATGTAGTATTAAAAGGAGAATTGAATTTTCACGGCGTTAAAAAAGAAATGACTATTAATGCTACACAAGTTAAGAATTCTAAGGAATTAACATTAAAAGGTACTTTTAAAGTAAGTTTGGATAAACATAAAGTTGAAAAACCTTCCATGATGGGTGCATCTGTAGATGATAATTTAGTAATGGATTTTGTAATTAATTTTAATCTATAAGTTTATTGCTTCGTATTAGGAATTGCATTCTTGTAAGAATGTATTTTCCATAAAATCAGCAAATTCAGAGGGTTCCATTTTTGTTGGTCTTGAAACTCGTATAACTCTTACTTTTTGGGCTAGTTTAGCACAACGTTCAAAATGAAGCATTTTTTGTTGTAGAATATTAATTAATTCAACTCGGAAAGTGTTGCGCGTAAGTTCAGTTACAGAATGAATCCCTTTCAATGGTGTAAGAAGTACCTCTTTTTCTTTGTCATCATGTTGAAATAAATAAATAGCCTTAATAGGTAAACTTTCAACGGAGAGATCCATTTTTAGTGGAAATCGAAATTTTGACATATCATCTTTTACGCGATTAAATGTTAGTGGATCGAAGCCATATTTAGATAAACTTTCTTCCCAAAGTTTAATTTGTTTAAATCCTGAAAAAGCTCTTGGGTTTCCTAAATTATCAAATCCAATGGTGCTAATGTCATCATTAAGTATTTCATACCCTTTTTTGTACATACCTAATGCTAATGTTGATTTACCAGCGCCCGATACGCCTCCAACTAAAATCGCTTTTCCATTTACTTGAATGCAACAAGAGTGTAGAGGAATAAAATTATTTACTAATACCGCAACAGGAATGATACTTGCTAATAAGTATAATCTCACATCCTGCATGGTAGAATTTGTGAAAGGTTGAATTACTATTTTATTAGGAAAAGTGAAGCGATAACGTGCTACGTTTTCAATTTCTAATTGGTAGTTAGTAATTGATATTTGCTGAAATTTGTCTTTATGAAGTGTATTAGGCAGTTCTTTTTCAATATCACTGACATGAACAGAAATTTGTTCTTCTCCAATACGTTTAGTTAATTCAGGAATTTCAAAGTCAGAATTAATTTGTAATCCATTAGTATAATAAGAGAATTTTTGTTCCATTAAATCAGGCCTAAGATTATTCAAAAAGAAGTGATCAATCTAATCCTGAAATAAAATGCCCAATGATGTAATCAAAAGAACCTTCTGTTTCTTGAACGTGTATTAATGTGAATGTAGGTGCTACCCATATTAATTTTTCCATATATTCTAATCTAAAATCATGTGAATAAACTAGTTAAGAACCCATTAAAAAGTCTGGAATAAACTCAGTTTCATCTATTCGAATTAAAACAATTTGAGGTATCTCCCATTCGAGTGTGCTATTTTCCATTGAAATTATTTTACTGAATAATACGTAAAGTTAGTTATAATTTTAAAATATGAATTAACCAACTTTAGCGTATTAAATTACTTTATTTTTGTTGAACAATTTTTATACGATGACAACTGAAATAACAGATGAAAAAACAGCAGTAAAAACAACCTATTTTAGCATCATTGGAAATACATCTTTAGCATTAATTAAAGGTTTTGCAGGTTTTTTTGGAAATTCTTATGCCTTAGTGGCGGATGCGATTGAGTCAACTACAGATATTTTCGCCTCATTTTTAGTCCTTTTTGGAATAAAATATGCGAGTCGTCCAGCTGATGATAATCATCCATATGGTCATGGTAGAGCAGAACCACTCATTACG
Source organism: Flavobacteriia bacterium (assembly GCA_947453545.1). GTDB lineage: Bacteria > Bacteroidota > Bacteroidia > Flavobacteriales_D > Crocinitomicaceae > CANHVK01. The sequence continues at coordinate 11,017 of CANGHE010000036.1, read as the reverse complement.
TTTCTTGTAGTTGCGTTTTTAATTACTTCAGCTTGTATAATTGCATATGAAAGTGTCCAACATATAGGAACTCCGCACTCGCTTCCTAAACCTTGGACTTTGTATTTTTTGGGTGGTATTATAATTTGGAAAGAATTGTCATACCGTTTGGTAATTAGAAAAAGTAAAGAAATTAATAGTTCTTCTTTAAAAGCCGATGCTTGGCATCATCGTAGCGATGCAATTACATCTGTTTCCGCATTTATAGGAATTTCAATTGCTTTGTATTGTGGGAAAGGATATGAATCAGCTGATGATTGGGCAGCATTGTTTGCATCGGCATTTATACTTTATAACAGTTATTTGATTTTCAGACCTGCTTTAGGTGAAATTATGGATGAGCATACCTATGATGATCTTGTTGAAGAAATTCGTTTGGTTGCACTTACAGTTGAGGGCGTTAAAGGTACAGAGAAGTGTTTTATACGAAAAGCTGGAATGAAATACCATGTAGACCTACATGCACGAGTTGATGCTCATATAACAGTGAAAGATGGTCACACAATCGCACATAATTTAAAAGATGAATTAAGGTCTAAAAATAAATCATTAGGTCATGTATTGATTCACATTGAACCAAATGAAAGCTAACGTTTTGACTGTATAAGTATATTCGAAAATATAATTCCAAAAACAAGGGCCATAGAAGTTGTCAACATAGATAATGCTGTTTCTAGACCGGCGATAATATTACTATTTACTAAGTGTGATATACTAAAAAATCCTAATGAACCTGGAACAAGTAATATCATACCTGGAACTAACATTACAGAGCCATTTCTGTTTTTAATTCTTGAAAAAATATTGCTAACGATTCCTAAAAAGAAGGAGGCTAAACATACAGCAATAGGGGGACTAAGACTTTGTACACTCAACTTGTAAGTAAAATAGGAACACCAGCAGGCTAGCATTATCCAAATAAAATCTTTTGGTTTAGCTTTAAATAATACGACGAATCCTAATGGCACAAATACGAGTGCTAACCATTCTTTCCAATTTGGTAACGCCATCCAACTATGGTTAGATTGAATTAGAGGTGCGTGCCCGATTAATTTCGTTCCCACAGCAATTCCAATAGCTATCATTACGAATGTGATGAATGCATTTGTAAATCTGCTCAATCCTGCTATGAGATGATTGTTTACCATTTCAGTAATAGAAACAGTAAATGAAAATCCTGGAATAAGTAATATTAGACCACAAATTGTAGCGATATCTTGTTGGAAATTTTTAAAGTAGAATCCAAAAGTAGTTGAAATTGAAACAGCCCATATGGCTGATAACAATACAAAAATCTTTTCTAATCGCGGAATAATAAACAAAAGTGTATTCAATCCACCAATTCCTAAACCAATTAAAAATGCGCATGTGATTTCAGGAAGTCCACCACCAAAAACACAAGCGGCACTTCCTGTAGAAATAGCAAAAAACAATATCATCAAAGTAGAAGAATATCTGTTTTTTCTACTTTGTATTTTTTTTAGTTCAAGTAACGCATCTTCCGATGTGATTTTTAAATCCATTATTTGATCTAATACATCTTCAATTGCATCGATTTTTTCTAGATTTAAGTCACTATGATTAACTTTTATCATATGTGATTGTGTAACTTCATTTATTGTTATGCTAGCAAAAATGGACCCAGGAGTGGTAAAAAACTCTCCATAAATCCCCAATTTATTACATAAGCGTTCTAAAGTTTCTTCTAATCTATGTGCAGGAAGACCACTTTCATGAAGTGATTTTGCTGCAAGTAATACAAAGCGTAAGGTAACAGATTCACCTTTTAAAATTGAATCACTTGCAGTCATCGTTATTTTTGAATTTCTATTTTAAAAATTTTATTTTCATCGGATGTGCAAAGGTGTAAAAAATAAGCTTGTGAATCTAATTGCGAAACATCAATAAATATTTTTTGATCTATCCTATTTATTTCATTAAGTTCTAATACTGTTGCTCCAAGTAGATTCGTAATATAAATTGAATTTACTTTAACTGGAGATTCAATTATTATTTTGTCAAGTGTAGGAACTGGGTAAATGGTTACTATTTCTTCTTTATTAGGAGATATTGAAGTTGTTTTGTTGTCAATAATTACAGAAACATAATAGTGTTTTATAGATCCATCTTCCGCAATAACCGTATAAATTAATGTATTTGTAAAATCATTGAAAGTGACTCCGCTTGTCTGTTGAACTTGTCCAATTTTAGCAGTAGCTTTTGAAGAAGTTGTAAATTCAGCAATTAGGTTTGTGATATTAGTTCCAACTGGAAGAATTAGCGTGATATTCGTATCTTTAATATTACCATTTATTTTTGGTGAATTTAGTTCAAAAGAAAGTATATCTTTTTCCGAACTTTTTGTCGCATTTGCTATTTTAATAGTTATGCTGTAGTATTTTGTCGATCCATCTTCTGCAATAACAGTATAGATTAAACCTTTTGAAAAATCATTGTATGTAACTCCACTTGTTTGTATAACTTGTCCAACTTTAACTGAAGTTTTAGCAGAAGTTGTAAACTCTGCTAAAAGATTTGAAATATTTGTACCAAAAGGAACAGTTATCGTAATATTTGTATCTAGGATTACTCCAGTAACTTTTGGGTTATTTATACCGAAAGTTAGCATATTCTTTTCTGAGCTTTTTGGTATATCATTTCCTAGTGTGACATAAACAGTATATATAGCAGAAGGTCCACTACCAATTACTGCATATTTTATAGGTGTAGTATAGTCGTGTGAGTTACTACCAGATTGTTCTGGAGTTTCATTATTGTAGCGTACATATGCATTTGTCGAGATAGCCCATGTTGCATTGAGTGTTTTAATATTTGTACCTAAGGGCAGTGTAATATATACTGCATAACCTTTGATTGTTGCTTTTTGTTTAAAACCAACGAATCCAAATTCTAATAATAAATTGTCTTGAGTACTTGAACCAATAGTTACATTTACAACGTAATCTAGTTTAGAGCTGTCTTCCGCCATGACAGTGTATGTCAATGGAGAAGAAAAGTCATTAATACTAGTTTCACTAACTTGTTCTTGTTTACCAACAAACGCTTTTGCATAGGTAGAAAGAGTGAATTTAGCTTTTAAATTAGAGATATCAGTATTGTAAGGAACTGTGATATTAACCGTTTTATTGGATATGACTCCTTTAATTAAAAGCTCTGGAAATTCAAAAGTTAGTAATGATTTTTCTGAACTTTTAGGTTTTGGTCCAAATATTACGGTTACTGTATATGTTTTTGTAGATCCGTCTTGTGCTTTTACTATATATTGAACAGGATTGGTAAAGTTATTATAAGAACTACCAGAAGTTTGTAAATTATTATTTACGGTTACAGTAGCGAAATTAGATAATGTAAAGTTTGCATAAATATTGAATACACTTGTCCCATAAGGAAGTGAAATAGAAATGGAAGTTCCATTAATTATACCTGTTGCAGCAGGATTAATAAAACTATAGCTAAGTATATCTTTCTCAGTGCTTGCTTGAGTTGTTGTAATTGATATTGTGTAATTAGCAGTTGTACCATCTTCTGCTACAATAGTGTAAGTAATATTTTTTGTAAAATCATTGAGTGTTTGACCACTTGTTTGTGTTACGTTTCCAACCAGTGCTTTGGCAGAAGAGGATACCGTAAAACTAGCGATAAGTTTACTCAAATTTGTACCGTAAGGAACAGTAATTAAAATCGTATTTCCAGATATTGAACCAGTAGCGTTAACAGTATTGAAAGAATAAGAAAGTAGTTTACAAGCGTTAGACTTTAAATGAATGGAATTGATTTTAAGTAAATTCCAATTACTGGTATTGAACGCTAAGTTTGTAATCGTTTTCCCTGGATAATATGCTTTGAAAGTTTCTTGTGCTTTTGTTTGATAAAAATTAAATTTATCAACTGAATTGCCATTACTTAAACTGAAGTCTAATTTCATGTTAAAGAAAGTAGGGACAGTTGATGAAGAAGCTGTTTGTTTACTATCTATATAAACTGTATCTCCTTTTTGGGAGTAACTGAGATCATAAATTGGAAATCCTTTATTATAAATCCATTGATTAAAAAAGTAGGTGTAATCTTTGTTTGTCAATTTGTTAACCACAGCAATGAGACTATCTGTACTTGCATTTTTCCCTCTAAATTTATTATGGTATTCTGATAATACACTATAGAATAAGTTATCTCCTAATTCGAAGCGTAACATATGGAGTACTGCAGCTCCTTTTGCGTAACTATTCGTATGATCAAATATTGCATAAGGATCCGATAAACTTGAGCTGTTTAAATATGCTTGATTTTCACTATTCTGCAATAATTCATTTTGTGTATTAACGATTGCTTGTGTATTTTGACCGTTATTATATAATTCACTCCCTAACACTTGTCCAAAATATTCAGCAAATCCTTCGTGGAGCCAAATATCTTGCCATGAAGTACAGGTAACATTATCTCCAAACCATTGATGTGATAATTCATGAGCAACAGTTGAAAAGTTGTAACTTTTTCCAATCATTGTCATGGTTTGATTTTCTAATGCACCAATATTACTTGGTGTCATAAAATGACCATATTTTTCTTTTGAAAAAGGATAAAGCCCAAACTTGGCAGAATACAATTCAATCAATTTTTTGGTTTTATCAATTACAGTTTTATTGTTTGTGTAATCATTTGTTGTATATACAAAGTCTTGTATTAAAATAGAATCTTTGCTTCCTATGGGTTTTGCGTAAGAATTATATACTACATATGGCCCTGTTGAAAATGTAATTAAATAATAATCAATTGGATAATATGTTTTCCACTCGAATTTATTTTTATTACCTGTAACAGCAGTAGTCTTTTTTAAAAGTCCATTAGATGCAACAGTATTACTATTTTCAGTAGTGATATTAATATATACGGAGTCTGCTTTATCTTTTAATTCTTGTTTACATGGCCACCATAGATAGGAGTGATAAGGTTCTGAAACAGTATAGGTATAGTATACACCATTATCGTTTTGTTCATTTATTAATCCAGCTGGAAAATCAAACCCAGTTGAACCATATCCTTTATAATAAATTTTTGATTTTATGAGTGCATTTTTATTTACACTTGTAGGAAGTGTAATTGTTAATAAGTCATTAGTAGAAGAAAAGTTACATTTTTTATTATTTACGATTATTGAATCTATTTTAAAACTGCTTGATAGATTTACAACCAAACTGTTGAAATTATCAATAGTTGAGGTAGCCAACATTTCTACAAATCCAAAAATATAAGAACTTTTGTTACTTACATCTAAATCTATATTGTAGAACTTAACATCGTAATTATTGAGTAAGAGACTTGTACTTCTTTTTGAAGAGAAAGCAGAATTAACAGAAGAGGTATTATTTCTTGGAAAATGTTTACATCCCAAATTTTCTTGTGAAAAACATGTAGTTGCAATAAATAGTGTGATACAAAATAGGTACTTCATAGTTATTTATAATATTTTGATTTTCAAATTATCGATATCAGATACGCTAGTAAGACGTAAATGACATGAGTTTGTTGCCAATTGAGACAAGTTTAAGATGTAATTTGCATCTTGATTTATGTTTTTATATAGATTTAGTTCTTATAGATTAATATTTTTTTATTCTGTTTCTATTTGAGAAGGGCTCATAGTTATTAGTCAATTAAAATCTCCTTAAACGTGAATAATTCAATCAAAAGGAGATGCATTATTCTTTCCATATTACTAGTGAGTCACTTCTAATTTTGTGATTTTTTCAATTTTATTTAATATAGTTTTTACAAAGTAAATTGATGTAGGCAAATCTTTAACATCAATACTGATTTTTTCTTTTGAAGTAAATTTACTTGAATAATTGTAAACTTCTCTTCCTTGAATATCAGTTATTTGTAGTTCAAAATCACCTGGTTCACTAGTTACAAAGAACACATCATTTGTAGGATTTGGATAGCATTCAATCTTAGATTGAGCATTGTTTGAAGATAAGGACGATAATTTAAAGTCTAAACAATCGGAGGTGTCCACACATTCATTTCTCTTTAACAAAATAGCATATTCTCCTTGTTGTTTTGGATAATATACCTTTTGAGTTTCTCCTTCAATATTTTTATTCTCGTTACAATTAATCCACTGATAACTTGTTGCGTTTTTTTCATTGGATTCAAATCCTTTATTAGCTTGAGAATCATCTATCATTGAAAGTGTAGTTATTAAACTATCTATTTTCAATTTCAATATAACTGTTGAATCACATCCTTTCAATGATTGAAAAACTTCAGTATATTCTCCCTCGGTTTTTAATAGTTGTTTTCCAAACTGTAGTGAATCTCCCTGGCAAATATGCACTTCTTTTTGAATATTAATTTCAGGAAATGGTGATACAAGAATATTTTTTAATCGAATTTGATTATTTACTGTATCTACTATCACGTGGTTTTCACTTTTAACAATGCTATCCAATCTTTCATTGTCTGCAAAAACATATGATGCTCCTTTACAAACCTGAATCTTTTCATACATTACTGTATCAACCAAATTCGTGTAAGTTGTATTTGTTATAACTGCAGGATTATAATCAAAGTAAATGTTTGCTGTATTTGTTATTGGTTGCAGTTCTTTGATTTTATTATCTCGATTGATAGTAAAAGTAACAAAGCCATGACTTTTAATTTCGTTTGTTGTACTATCTGGTAATTGGATGTTTTTAAATAAGAAATTAGCAACACGATTTGTATCTATCGTAGTATTCACTATATGACTACTCGCCACTACATTAAAACTAGTCAAGTCAAATTGATTATTTAACGTATCTTGTACTAAAATGTTAATCGCTGTATCATTTCCTACATTCTGAAAACGAATCGTGTAACTAAACACCTCTTTTTTATCCGTATATTTTTTTTCTGTAAAACTAGTTGTAAAAACTTCTTTTTCATTCGGATCATAAGCACAACGCAATTCACGAATTAAGGTATCATTAAAGGTGTTGTCCTTCGTGAAAAATTGTGTCGTATAACTTAGCTTATCTCCCATTCTATTAAAATCAGGCATTTTTAAATTCAATGTAATTTGTTTTTCCACGCCTGCAGGAAGGGAATTTATTGAATAATAAGCAATATTATTTTGAATAGAATCATACATTGGTAACGAAGATTGAATCTTAATTTCGTTATCTAATTTTAATGCAATGCTACCTTGAATTTCAACTGTACCAGCATTACGATACGTATAATACATTGGAACATCAAAGCCACATCTATTTTGACCTAAGGAGATATTTCTTTTTAAATCAATTGTATCTGGAGCATAAACACCTATTTCTGGGAGGGCTGTGATTGAATCATTTAAATTCACGATATAGGTAGAATCCTTCACAGCTGACCAATATCCTTCGGCTAAATAACGAATCTGGTAAGTTCCATAATCTAATGGTAGTACATATTCCCCTTGACTATCAGTAAATGCAATCTGATCTGTCGACAGAACTTTTACTTTGTGATTCGCTACATAGTTTTCGTCTGGATCTTTTTGATTGTTTTTATTCTTATCGAAATAGATTTTACCAGTTAGTTTTGGTTTGTAGGTGAAGAAGGCTTCTGACCCGTCGTTTAATAATGAAATACCAGAATGTTTAGTAGCAATCCATTTTTGTCCTTTTGAATCAATCGTAAAAGAATAAATTATATCCTCAGCAATTTTTGAATTTCTTCTGTTGTAATTTACCCAGGTTTTACCATCATATTTAGTTAAACCTGCATCATCCGAATTAAAATTCATACAAAACCATATATTTCCAAATGGATCTGATTCAAAAAAATACACATCAAAAAAATCTGAACTTTGTAGATCTCTATTTATTATTTCTTTACAAGAAAAAAAATCTATTTTTTGCCCATTATATTTACCAAAAGACAAACTAGGCCATTTTGTAAATACCCATAGATTATCATAAGAATCTATTCCTAAAATCCTATTTATCAACAAAACGCTATCTTTAGTCTTCGTTATATTCAACCAATTTTGCCCATCATATTTTATAATATCTCCATTATTTAACCAAAAAGTACCTTTTGAATCCATAAATAATTCTATAGGATTACCTGTAAGGGCTGAATTTGTTTTATCGAATTTTATCCAATTTACACCATCATATTTGTATAAAAATTCTCCTGAAACAATCCACTTGTTTCCTTTTAAATCAATTCCAACTGTTTCAATTTGATTAATTTTAAAAGAATTATTTAAAGGTGCAAATTGATTCCAGCTTCCATTCTCAAACGTCTCAATTGAATTTGTGATTCTTAATTGTATATATTTTTTAATTGAGTTTTTAGGTTGAACAAAACGAATAAATTCTCCTACTTGACTTGGGTTTAAAGAGTCCCAAACATTATTTTTTAAACTCGAATAATAAGATCCATTACTATAATTAAAATAAACAACAGGTTCATTGTTCTCGTTTACGATTATTTTTGAAGATGAATTCGATTTATTAAAAAAATCTTCAGAATCTCTTGTGAAAGTTTCCCAACTATTGTCCTTATATTTAAAAAGATCGTGCCCTTGAGCGTTATTATTACCCCAAATTGCACCATTTTTATCAACTGCAAAACCAAAAATTCTCATTTGTTTATAACCAATAATACTATCACTAGGTACATCCCTGGAAGGATCTCTTATTGTTTTAACCCAATTATTATTCTCTAATTTTAATAAGCATCCATTAATCGTCCAAATTTGATCTTTAAAATCTATATATAAAAATCCCCCAGTATTTTCCATCTGTTTAACCCAATTATTTCCGTCAAATTTGAAAAAACCTTGGCCTACTCTTGTAAAATAAATATTGTTTTTAGAATCAAAATCGATATCATTCGCATAATTAAAACCTGTATTTTTAAAATTAACCCAAGCACTCCCGTCATATTTAAAAACTCCATTCTCAGAGGAAATCCAAACATTATCTTTATTATCAACAATTAAAGAATATACATTTCCTATATTTAATTCTGATGAATCACTAATTTTTTTCCAACCAGTAAAATCTTTTGTGAATACCTTACCTGATTGATTCAATATCCATATATCACCATTCGCCCTAGCAAAAACCTTTGAAATTGACTGATTTAAATCACTATACAACGGATCATTTTCAGATATATAGCTTATCCAATTATTCCCATCAAATTTTGCTACATTACCCCAAAAACCAGCCCAAACATTTCCATGAACATCTAAAGACATAGAATTTTCTATGACACGATTTGATGGTAAGCCATCAACTACAGTGTATTTATTTAATATTTTTCCTGAATTAATATCTCTTTTTATAATTCCACCATATGAGCCTTGCCATAAAAAGTCATCTACTGTTAGCAATGCGCTAATTTGCTGGAAATTAGTATAATTCTTCCACACCTCTTTTCCTTGTGAAAAGCCTTTGAATATCAACAGAAAAGTGATTAACGTAATCAGAAAAAAGTGTTTTTTATTCATTTTTAAGAATTTGATTGGTAAAAGTATAAAAAACGGCTATTCAAACTTTTTGAATAGCCGTTTTTATTCAGATTTAGAGATACTATTTTAGTATTATTCTTTATATATTACTAGTGCCTCACTTCCAATTTTGTGATTTTTTCAATTTTATTTAATATAGTTTTTACAAAGTAAATTGATGTAGGCAAATCTTTAACATCAATACTGATTTTTTCATTTGTAGTAAATTTACTCGAATAATAGTAAACTTCTCTTCCTTGAATATCAGTTATTTGTAATTCAAAATCTCCTGATTCACTAGTTACAAAGAACACATCATTTGTAGGATTTGGATAGATGTTTATTGTTTTATTCTCTAAACCGATTAATCCTGCGAATTGATTCTCTTGTTGAATTGAAATTTCAATTTGTTTTTTATTTCCTAGTTCATCTATCAAAGTATAAATTACTGGTTTTTGGAAATTATTAGTTGTTTTACCACTTACTTGAAGTACATCATTTACATAAACTTGTATGTTTTTATCTGTATTGAATTCAAGTGTTGCATTTGTTATGTCTATTGGTTTAGTTGGTTTAACAACGAGTGAACTTACAGATGGTGTATTGCTGTTATTTGTAGTAGTTGTAACAGAATTGACAGTCGTAATTTGAAAGTTTGTAACTGTAACTGTATATGACTTTGATGTTCCATCTTCAGCAGTCAATGTATATACTACTGGATTTGTGAAATCATTGCTCGTTATCCCGCTTGTTTGTAAAACCCCATTTACTTTAACTATCGTTTTTGAAGTTATTGTAAAACTGGCAATTAGTGCTGTTAAATTTGTAGTTGCGGGAGTAATAACGGATACATTGTTAGTTGTAATTGTACCCGAACTTAGTGGATTTACTATACCAAACGATATGAAATCTTTTGCTGCACTTGCTGCAGCGATATTTATAGTTACAATATAATCTTGAGTACTTCCATCTTGAGCAACCACTGTATAAGTAACAGGGTTTGTGAAGTTATTTGTTGTAGTACCACTTTTTTGAATTACATTTCCTACACGTACATATGCCTTAGAAGATCCAGTATATGTAGCAATTAGCGAGGAAATATTAGTTCCATATGGAACAGTGGCTGTTATTTTATTACCTGCAATCGTAGCAGTTACAGCTGGTGTTTTAATTGCAAATACAGTTAATGATTTTGCAGAGCTCGCTGGAGTAATAATAACAGAAACAACATAATTTTGTGTTGTCCCATCTTCTGCAGTTACGATATAAGTTACCGCATTTGTAAAGTTGTTTGCTGTAGTTCCACTTACTTGCACTATTTGACCAACAGAAACAGTAGCTAGATTTGAAGCAGTAAATGTTGCAACCAATGCTGCCACGTTTGTTCCGTAAGGTACAGTTGCTGTAATGTTAGTACCAGAAACAGTTGCTGTAACCACGGGATTCAATCCATTAAAGCTAAATGCCGTGATT
>CANGHE010000035.1 GCA_947453545.1 Flavobacteriia bacterium | reverse complement strand
TGGAGTTTGCAAATGAGAAAGTCCCAAATAATCATTCGAAAAGAAATCTACAAACCCTGTAAACAAAGAAAGGGAGCGATAGCCCCCTGTTTTTTTCCTATTTTCTAATAAAGTATGAAATTTTGGTTTCACTTATTCTACTGTTATTTTTCTTGGTTGAAACGATGCTTCTTCTAACTCTTTCGCTCTTGCTGCAGCCTGCTCTTTTTTAGCTTCAATGATTGGATCTGGTTGAGTAACCGGTTTTTCTCCATCTGCAAACGCTTGTTTAGGTATTAAGCCTAGTATATCAAACATTTCTTTATCCTCATTAAATTCAGGATTAGGTGTCGTTAACAACTTATCTCCTGCGAAAATCGAACCTGCACCTGCCATAAAACACAAAGCTTGACCTTCCATTGACATCTTTGTTCTTCCCGCAGATAATCTTACAACAGACTCTGGAAATGCGATACGCGTAGTTGCTACCATACGAATCAATTCCCATTGCTCAATTGGTTTTTGATCTTCCATTGGTGTCCCTTCAATCGCAACTAGGGCATTGATTGGAATTGAATCTGGTGGAGTTTCCATTTCCATATAACTCATCAACAATCCAACGCGATCTTCAATAGCTTCTCCCATTCCAATAATCCCTCCAGAACATACAGTTATACCCGCTTTACGAGCATTTTCAATCGTTTGTAAACGATCTTCGTACTCTCTTGTGGAAATTACATCTTTATAATAATCTTTTGAGGTATCTAAGTTGTGATTGTAAGCGAATAAACCAGCATTTTTCAAACGTTTCGCTTGATCTTCGTTCATCATACCCAAGGTACAACAAACTTCCATATCTAAATCGTTCACTGCTTGAACCATTTCTACAACAGAATCAAAATCTTTATTATCGCGAACTTCTCTCCAAGCAGCCCCCATACACAAACGAGAAGACCCATTTGCTTTCGCATTTTTTGCTTGTTCAATAACTGAATCCACAGTCATTAATTTGTGTGCTTCCAAACCGGTATTGTAACGCGCTGCTTGTGGGCAATAACCACAATCTTCTGAGCATCCTCCTGTTTTTATACTCAATAAGGAAGACATTTGTACTTCACGTGGATTGTGATATTGTCTATGAATAGTTGCTGCTTCAAAAACCAATTCTAGTAATGGCTTATTATAAAGAGCCAACAACGTTTCTTTTGTATTGTAATTTGGATTTACTTTCATCGTTTTTACTTTAAACCCTTAACAGGTTAATTTTGGTTGCAAATATACAAAATCCCTCCCCTACGATAAAATTTTGTTTCTATTAATTGAATTGGTTAACTATAAAAACTTTTGTATTGATTAATTTTACAAGAAAAAGATGTTTTTCTTCCTATCAAAACTATTAGATTTTCTTATTTCTCCTATTACTTGGATTATTGTTTTAGCTTGCTTTGCAGTATTTTCAAAGAATCAAGGGAGAAAAAATAAACTTATTACAGTAACACTTATTTCGTTAGTATTTTTCACAAATCCTTTTATTCTTTCAGTTTCAAAATTGGTTATCCCTTCCTGCGAAAACATCCTAATTCCAAACAAGAAAAATCAAATTGATGTGGGTATAATTCTTGGAGGAATGGTTGCATACGATGAATCCAAAGATCGAATTTTATTTAACTCTAACATCAATAGACTCACACAAACTGTTGAATTATACAAGAAAGGAACTATAAAAAAAATATTAATCACCGGTGGATCCGGGAGTATTGCCTATCCAGAAAAAAGAGAAGCAAGTTTATTAAAAAAATATTGTATTGAATATTTTCAAATCCCTTCAGAAGATATTCTTATCGAGAACCTTTCTAACAACACCTATGAAAACGCCCTTTTTTCTAAACAACTAATTCAAAAGACAGGATTGACTCAAAAAAAGTTTATTCTAATTACTTCTCCATTGCACCAATACAGAGCACAAGCTTGCTTCAAAAAACAGGATGTCAAAACATATATTTATTCCTACGAAAGAAAGAACACACGTGAAAAATGGATGCCCAAAAACATCTTTCTACCACAAGCAGAAATTTTATTTGAATGGAATAACTTCTTACACGAATTAATAGGAATCATAACCTATAAATGCACTGGATACATATAAAAAAAGCCAGCTAAAAGCTGGCTTAAAAAATGATTTACAATCAATTATTTTTGAACTTTAACAGTAATTGTAATACTTCCAGCATCATAACCAGTAATATTAGTTACTTTAATTAATCCTTTTTTCCCTGAAGCTGTTTTGAAAGCAAAAACAGAACCAACAGACAAAGTATTTTCAATATCTGTATCGAACGTAGCTAATGAATTTAAGTCAGCATCTTTTGAAATTGCATCAAATTCAACTTCAGATAATGAAGATGCTCCAAAACGTGTTGCATTTTGAGTACCCAATATTGTTGCAAGAGTTAAATTACCAACACCACCATTAACAGTAACGTTATCTGGAGCTACTAAAGTCGCTTTGTTTTTAGATCCATAATAATAAATAAAATCAATTGAAGCAGAATTATTTGCTGCATCAGCAGATTTATAAACTTTATTAGTTGAACTTGCATAATAACTTCCTACAGCTGAATTAGATTGACCACCCAATAATGTAGCAGTGTAAGTATTGATTTCACTAAGTACAACTGGAGCTTTGTATGTAGTTAAAGTAAACACATAAGAATTTGTTTGATCTTTTTTATCAGTTACTGAAACCTTCACTTTTACATCACCTGTTTTACCTACTAAATTAATTGTATAATTTAAAGTTTGTTTAGTATCAGAATCAAATTTAGTAATTGCTGTACCAATTTGAGTTTCCTTAGTTGCATCACTTACATCGAATAATTTAATTTCCTTTAATTCACCTGCAGCCTCAATTATAGCAACAAAAGTATAAGCTGTGTCTGCTTCTTTGGCAGTATAGGTAGAACCATTTGCAAATGTAACAGTTGGTCCTGCAGGAAGAACCTCATCTTTCTTACAGCTTGTTAAAACACTCATAGATGCAATCACACCTAAACCAAATAACAATAATTTTTTCATAATTAAATAATTTATAATTTTTAAAGGACAAAAATAATCCAATTACCTATATCAAAATTTAATTTTGCATTTTTTTACATTTATTTAAATTAGTTAAAACTGACTAAAAGCAAAATAATTACTAATCTTGTAGATTATATTCACCGATAAGTATCAATTTCATTAAATGGTTTTTGCAAGTCTTACTTTTTTGTACATTTTTCTTCCAATAAACCTTATCTTATATTACTTATGGAATAATAAAACCTATCGAAATATATTACTCACAGTGATGAGTTTAGTGTTTTATGCTTGGGGAGAACCTATTTGGATTGGTTTGTTAATTTTCTCTTCTTTTTTGGATTTCATCCATGGATTATTAATTGAAAAATTCAGAGGTACTAAATGGGCAAAAGCACCTCTTATCTCTTGTATCATAATCAACTTATCAATCTTAGGAACTTTTAAGTATTCAGGGTTCTTAGTTGATAATTTAAATTTAATTACTGGGCTTCACTGGAAAGCACCTACATATGCACTTCCAATTGGTATTTCCTTCTACACATTCCAAACATTATCCTACGTATTAGATGTCTATAAAGGTGAAGTAAAAGCGCAAAAATCATATTTAAAATTCTTACTTTTTGTTAGTTTATTCCACCAATTAGTAGCAGGTCCAATTGTTAGATATGCCCATATAGCAAATGAAATTGATAACAGAAAAATTCGAGTAAACGATATAAGTGCAGGAATTTCAAGATTTTGTATTGGACTCTTTAAAAAAATATGCATCGCGAATGTTGCTGGGGAACTTGTCGCCAACTATATGGGGGGAGATTTAAGTACGTTGGCTTTCAGTGAAGCTTGGTTCGGTATACTTATGTTTACGATTCAAATCTATTTTGATTTCTCTGGTTACTCAGATATGGCTATCGGATTAGGTAGAATGGTTGGTTTTCATTACCACGAAAACTTCAATTATCCCTATACAGCAAAATCAGCAGGTGATTTTTGGAGAAGATGGCATATTTCACTCGGAACCTTTTTTAGGGATTATATCTACATTCCACTTGGAGGAAATAAAAAAAGAGCTTACATTAATTTATTCATTGTTTGGTTACTAACTGGTCTGTGGCATGGTGCTAGTTGGAATTTCATTTTATGGGGATTGTTTTGGGGAGCTTTAATACTTATCGAACGCCTGTTTTTACAAAAAATATTAACCAGAATCCCTCAATTTTTCAGTCATATCTATTTGATTTTTGCAGTAATGATTGGATGGGTACTATTCTATTTTATAGACACAAATAAAATGTTTTCTTATTTTAAAATTTTATTTGGACAATCAAACAATATTTGGCATTCAAATCAATTCACAACTGTATTTATTGAAAATAGTTATTGGTTAGTCCTTGCGCTTATTCTTTGTCTACCTGTCTATCCTTGGTCGAATGCATTGATACGAAAAAGCCCACATTTAATTCAAAAAACCATCCCTTACGCATCAGTAATCTTTGGTGTAGTATTGTTATTTCTTTCTACTTCAATGCTAGTAGGTAAAACATTTAACCCATTTTTATATTTTAGATTTTAATGGAGCAGGAACAACACCATAGTGAACAATACGAAGAAAGAAAGCTATCTTCTGTTATTAATATTATCGTATTCTGTTTTCTAACTACCTGCTTTGGAGCACTTTTCTTCTTTTTGCCTGAACAAAAAATAAGCGAAGTAGAAAAGAGGAAATTAAGTGAATTCCCAACTCTTACTGAAAAATCAATTAAATCAGGTGATTATATGGATAGTTTAGACATCTATTCTGCTGATCATTTCCCTTTCAGATCTCAATTCTTAGCAACAGCAACAAAACTAAAAAAACTGCGTGGATATCAAAATAAAAATGAATCATTTTACAATGATATTGAAGCTATTGATAATCTACCATCTAAAAATAAAAAAAAGCAAGACTTTTCTAAAAATACAGAGAAAACAAATACAGCAGGACTTCTTATTTTGAATGGGAAAGCATTTCAAATATTCAATAACAACAATCCCTTACACAAGCAATTCGAGAAATTAATTTATTATTACCGACGAGAAATCCCAAAATCAGTAAGATTATTTTCAGGAATTGTTCCAACATCTACAGATTTCTATCTTACTAAAAAACAAACAGAATTTATAAACTTAGAACAACAGAACATACAAAAATCTGATCAAAAAATCAGTAAATATGTGACGGTAATTCCGATTTATCAAGAATTAAAAAAGCATTCAAAAGAATATATATATTTTAATACTGACCATCACTGGACAAGTTTAGGTGCTTATTACGCTTACAAAGCATACTGTAAGGCTGCACATTTAAATGCTATAGATCTTATAAATATGAAACGTAAACGAGTTCCAGGCGATTTTTTGGGTACTCATTTTCTAAAAACAAAAGATGACCGGATTAAAAATAATCCTGATTCAATTATCTATTGGATTCCCCCAACAAAAAAAATAGCCTTAAGATATCGTGAAAACAAAGAAGTTAGAATTAAGGTATTCCGAAAAAAGAAAATCAAAAAAAATAAATACCTAGTCTTTCTTGGGGGAGATGAACCATTAATTATACTTTCATCAAAGGATGTAAAAAATGGAAAATCTGCATTAGTGATTAAAAACTCATATGGTAACCCATTTGTACCATATTTAACTTCAAATTATGAAACGGTTGTTGTTGTTGATTATAGATATGCAGAAAAAAGTATTTTATCATTGATCAATGAATTCGATATAAATGATGTAATTATTCTAAATAGCATATTCTCTTCAAACACAAAAACACATTTGGATCGTCAGAGAGACATTTTAAAATTAAATGAAGGAATTAATAATAATTTTGTAAAAAAGAAAAATAAGCAAGACAAAAGTCAAATTAAGGATAGCTTAGAAAAGAATTTTAAATTTGATTCCTTGACTAATACAAATCTAGAAATATAATTATGTGCATCAATAAGTTTTATTGTATTCTTATATATATACTGACATTAATAACCAGTAATATATTTTCACAAGAAATAATAGAAGTTGATTCTATTAAATTCCCTTGGTATCATCCAAATATCAACTATATTCAATTCTATAATAAAAGTGCTATTCAAAACTTCAAGGAAGCTTTAAATCAAGTAGATAGAAATAAAGTTACAATACTGCATTTAGGAGATTCTCATATACAATCAGAGATTCCTACTGGACTTACTAGACAATTATTACAAAAAAAATATGGAGAAGGTGGAAGAGGAATTGTTTTTCCTTATTCTACAGCAAAAACATACTCTTCAATACACTACTCTTCCAAACATTTAGGCAATTGGACATATGCTAAAACATTAAAACTACCTGCTCAACAACAAATAGGAATTATGGGAATGAGCGCCAAAACATATGATTCTATCGCTTCATTTTCAATTACTTTCAATTCAAAATTACCAACAGATTTTACAGAAATAAAACTATATTGTGAAATCGATTCGTTAAGTTATGATATACAATTCGAAACCGACGGAAAAATAATACCAGTTGAAATATATTCTAAAAATAACGATAATAAAACAGGTTACGTGTCATTTACCGTTCCTTCCATTAGTAATGTTGTAACTATTAAATGTACCAAAACAAATCAGTATCAAAATAATTTTTTGTTTTATGGATTGGAAATTAACAGTTCTGAAGATAAAGGTATTATATACACCTCCGCTGGAGTTGGTGGTTCAAAATTTAAAGGAGTATTAGGAATTGATCATCTTAATAAACACATTAAATCAATAAACCCAGATTTAGTCGTTTTAGATTTTGGAACAAATGACTTTTTATACGATGACTCGATAAAAGAATCTTTAGAATCTGAGATTAAAGAGATCATCACAAAAATAAGACTTGCTTCACCTTTAAGCTCAATACTTTTATGTAATACACAGGATTTATATTATCATCAAAAAAATATTCAATCATGCGAAAAATATTCCTTGCTCATTCAAAAAATAGCAAAAGAATTTGATTGTGCGTTTTGGGATTGGTTTTGGATAAGTGGTGGTAATGAAGAATTAAAAACTTGGTTAAATGAAGGACTAGCTAGAACCGACTTAATTCATCTAACTAATGCTGGTTATAAAGTTAAAGGAAAATTGTTTTTTGATGCAATTGAAAATACGATTGATTGGTTGAATAAAAATCCAGACAATACAAAATTATTGATTGACATAACTTATGTTAAAAATTTAAAAAAATCAGAAAAACCAATTATCGTAACATCTAACACTACATTACCAATTTTTGAAGAATCCACAGAAAAAACCATAGCTAGTAGTAAAGAAGTCGACCAATTAAAAAATACAGATACATTAAATTACATAAACAAGTCATTAACAAACTCAATTAGTAAAGACTCATCCCTAACTAAAGGGATTAATTTAGATACAATCAGTAATAACAACATATCAAATTACAAAAATAACGACAGCATTACCTCTATATCTTTAACTCCTAAAGAAGATGTCAAGCTAACTAATATTAAAATAGACACATTATCTGTAAAAAAGAATCTTGACTCCATCAATTTATCTATTCATACTAAAACGAATGAATTAGATACATTACATATTGAAAACACTCAAAAGTTACCACAACCTATTTTTCAAAATACAACACAATTAACAAAGAACGCCAATCATGATTCAAAAATAGCTAATCCTTATGTTAAAGTAATTAGTGCTGAAATTGTTGAATTTCAAGAATTAGCAATAAAAAATTCTGGTTCAAAAAGTAGAAATTCTAAAATCAAAACAACGAGTAAAATGTTAAATAATAACGATACCATAATCGTACAATCAGTTGCTATTCCTAAGCAATTAAAACCAAAAAATATTTATTACAAAGTTAAAAATGGAGATAACCTTTCTATAATCGCAGAAAAATACCATGTAACTGTTAACGAGATAAAAAATTGGAATCGACTTAAAAGTATTAATCTTTCAATTGGTGAAACGCTTATTATAAGACGATAATATAGATTTCTTATAATAAACCTTATTGTCTAGCAAGTAAACAAACACAATATGCTTTAATTGCTTTTCCTTGACCAAAGGAATCAACTTGCTCATGTGTAGTTGCTTTTATAGATACATCATCAATAGGAATCATTAATATTGGGGCAATGATTTCTTGCATGTAATTGATATGAGGATTTACCTTCGGAGATTCTAATATTACAGTACAATCAATGTTTACTACACGAAAACCCTTATCGCTAATTAATTTTACAACTTCTTTTAGTAATAAAGTACTATCTATACCTTTATATTTTGGATCTTTATCTGAAAAATGATATCCTATATCTCTCAAATTAGCAGCACCTAAAAGTGCGTCACAAATCGCATGTAATAAAACATCTGCATCCGAATGTCCTACAGCTCCAAATTCAGATGGAATTTGTTTACCGCCAATTATTAAAGGTAATCCGCTCGCTAATTGATGAACATCTACACCAAAACCTATTCTAATATTCATAATTAATTACTTTCCTTTTTGGCTCCCAAATCAAATCGAATAGAAAAACGCAATGTATTAGCTAAAGGGTTATTTCGTTTCAAAGCTGCTAGATAAGATATATCAAAACCAATCACATTATATTTTAATCCAACACCAAAATTAAAAAATTGTCGAGCTCCTTTAGTTGGACTTTCATAAAAGAAACCTCCTCTAACAGCTAATACCTCATTATAATTATATTCAACACCAGTTGCAATATTTATTTCGCTTAACTCTTCTTTTAATTTAGAATTTTTAACTACCTGAGCTGTACCATCCGAATTCAAAATAGGTTTGTTACTTGCATCACGAATCACAGTTCCTGGAGCATCAGAAAAAGACTGCAATATACCAGCAATTACACCAACGTTATTATCTTTTCCTGCAATTAAATTTCCTCCATCATATACAGGTGGCGTGGGCACCAATAACTTTTGTAAATCTAATGAAACTGTGAATTTATTGTAGGCATCTATTTCAGTCGTGTATGCATTTCCAATTTTAAGATTCATCGGTAAAAAATCACTACTTGATGTATTTGAATAAGAAATTTTATTCCCTACATTATTGATTGTTACCCCTAAACAATAAACACCTTTTTTACCTCCAAAATTTAATCCAGATTTATGGTATAACATTGAAAGATCTGCAGCGCCAGCAATTCCTGCTTTCGTTTGAGCTCCAGCTACAATCATACCACCTGTTAAATTTGAATATGCGAACTTACCATTCACACCTATGCTAAAATTATCTGTCAACTTAAACGCATAACCACCAACCAACTCAAATTCAGAAGGTTTATCATCTCTTAACTTACTTCCATTATTGTCGGTATATGTTATACTTCCTAAACTAAAATAACGTAACCCCGCAGTAACAGCATGTCGTTCGTTCATTTTATAGTATCCAGATACATATGACAAATGAATATCATTGGTCAATTGTCTCAACCAAGGCACATAAGAAACCCCAATTTCAGATTTCTTTTCTGAAAATGTAATCCCAGCGGTATTCCAATATATAGATGAAGGAGTTGCACTTAAAGCCGTACCAGCATCTCCCATTCCACCAGACCTTGAATCTGGATTAATACTTAAGAAAGGCATTGCTGTTGTTATAGAATTCAATTGTAAATCAGTAGATTTTGCACCAGAACTTGTTTGTGAATATCCAACCGAACTAACAATTGTAAACACTAATAAAATTACTCTTTTCATTTATTTTTTATAATTACAACAAATATAAACGTAAAAAAACAAGTATTATTATCTACAAATTAAAATAAAACTAATTTTTCTGTTTTTTGAGTGACTGATCCATCAATATTTTTAAGGGATAGCTTATACACATACACACCTTTAGATAATTTATCACCATAATCATCCCTACCATCCCAAAATATACCTTCAGATCGAAATCCTGTCTGATTAACTTGTTGTTGAATTGTTTTAACAAGTCTACCTGAAATTGTAAAAACTTCAATTCTTACATTTTGTTCATTACAAACTTGATTACGTTCAAAATAGAAGCGAGTATGATCTGTAAAAGGATTAGGATAATTATACACATGATCAATCTCTGTATTATTTTCATTTTTAACTATGAATGAAATCTCTTTTTCTGAGGAATTATTGTTATTATCCCAAACTTTTAGTTTTAAAGAATGGTTTCCATTTGTAAGTTGTTTTAACTTATATATTATTTTCCCCTTTTGATATGAATTTAAATCAGCTAAATAATTTGAATTTAAATTAATCGGATTTGATACCTGACCATCAATGATTGCCGTCAAATCATGACCAATTCCATTACCAACAATATTAACTCCACTTTCATCTTTTAATTCTACTACCAAAATTGGATTACTATTTACTAATCCCCCATTTACAAAATGGTTATCATTCAAATACATTAACATTTCAGGACCGATAGAATCAGTTAACATTTTTGAATTTATTCCTCCTATTACAAATTGATTTGAATACCCTATTGCATCTGTATTACCTTGATTTGAATACAATGAAATTTTCCCTTTATCATACCTATAATCTATATCTTTTGGTATGATAAAATTAAAACTAAATAAACCAGATTTAACCTCGCTTCTTCCCTTAAAAAGTTTATTCTGCTGATCCGAATAACTAATAATTGGCGATGTAGGGTCTTGACCTAAAGTTCTTTTCACCATGCTCTTATCAAAAATAGTAGGGTAAATAACCCCATCTTGTTGTAATAATTCTCCTTTATAATTTTCTAAATGTCCCGAAATTCTATTTACTGATAAAGCGCGAAGCGTGTCTACTTTTTTTAAAATAGAAACACCGTTAATAGAATCTACAATAAGTTTATTTGACGGTATAGGTAATCTTAAAGCTGGGTCTCCTATCAATGTAAAACTTCTTTTGTTTGAACTAGCAGCAGACTTATTTTTAGTTCTTCTAATTATCTCTCCAAATGTATAGGTTCTACCAAATTTATCCGTGTTTAAAGCACTATTAAAAAAATTCTTCCCGGTTTCAGAATTAACTGAAAAATATACAGGTCTCGTAGTGGTCATTAATGCTATCGCACCTCCTTTTGCATTTAAAGCCATTTTTTCACCTGCTGATATATGCGTAGGATCATCATATTTTGTAAACTCACACGTTGATGTTACGAATAATGGTAATTTAGAGAAATTACTCCAAGAATCAATTTGTGGTATAGTAATAAATCTTTCCTCAGCTGCCCCAACAGGCCCTCCATGACCAATGTAATTCAATATTAATGAGCCTTGATTAACATTTTCTGAAATTGCATTAACTAATTCTGGATATCTTTCTCCTCCTGCTTGAACCACTTGCTTAAAAGCATCCGAATATAGCTTAACTACATTAACCGCAGGTTTAGTATTCAGAATATATTTGGATTGAGGTTCCGCATCTTGATTAACAAAATAACCATTCTCTTCGTCATCTGTTATCTGAACTATCTTTGTTCGCCAATCTCCAAATGAGCTTTGCTTTACTTCGCCACAACAATCAATAGTATCTATTGATAAACCATGTTTCAAATATTGTTCAATTTTATCAACCTGAGTTTTTGCTTGTTCATTATTAGATATTAATAATCTTCCTACACCGATATCTAGCAAATCTCCATCTTCAATAGACTCTGTGTCATCTAATATTCCAAAATAATCATCTGATACCATTGCACTTAAAAAATCTTCTGAAGCCAAAAACTGATAGGTAGGTACTTTATAATTATTATTAACTATTCGGTTTTTGGGATCAAATGTTCCATCTCCGAACAAAAGCAAATTTTTCAATTGCTTAGCTGAATCTAATTTATTTCTATCATACAACATTTTAGCAACCCATTTAATTGCTGTTGGATCTGGAGAACCAGAAGAAAATTCATTATACACCTGTTCTAGAGATACTACTTCAGTTTTGGTACCTTCTATTTCATGAATTTCAGCCAAACGTTTTGCTTCATCTATAAATTCATCAGGTGAAACTATAAGTAAATCAGCATAATCTAAACCATGTAAATTTTGATGGCCAATTTTTGATACCAAGCTTGGAGTTTTTAATTCTGATTTCGACAGCATAGCGAATTCATATAAAATATCTGTTGGATAAATAAATTCAAATCCATCTGTTGTGTATTTACCAACAACATGTTTTATATTTTGACGGTCAGTAACATCAAAAACAGCAATAGACTCTGGTAATTTATTTAGTTGATATGTAACATAAGAAGTACTTTGGACATGTTTACCATCTCTAAAATTAAACGTTTTACCCTCATATGATAAACTACAAGATGCATTTATTTCTAATTTGTCTAAAAATAAAATTACTGAAGGAACAGACCTTATTAATTCAAAAGAATAATTTGCAATATTTGAATTTAAAAAATGTGTAAAATTCCCTTCTTTCCTTATATATTCAGAACCAATGTATGGAACTTGATCTGAATACAATAGTGTATTAGCATTTTTAATATTTAATTTGCTACCAGACGTTCTAGAATTAGTTGCATAAGAAAAATCCAATCTAGCAAACGTACAGCTATTAGTAGGAAAAATAAATTTAAAATTGTAATTCAAATTTAAATCAAACATTTCACCATACCATCTCTGACCTCCAAAAACTAATGAGGTGTCTTCAACCTCATGAATATCATAATAATCAAAAGTATTAACAAATGATGATGATGATTGAACTGAATAATCACTAAACGTTGTTCTTTTAGGAGGGTGATATGGATCTATTCTCAAAAAAAAATATGCAAAATCAGAATATATATTAAGATCTCGTTTATAAATTGTGTCTTGTTTGTATAACCGACTAGCACTCGTAGCATAGAACAAGATATAATCATTTAAGTCAAAGCTGCCATCATCACCCCCGATTATATCAATCGCATTTTCTAGCAAATCATCTGGTCGAATAACATTGTTTAATTCAGGTAATTTCCCTGTAGAATTACCAAAAAGATGAATATCTTTCGGTTTAATTAATGATAAATCAATTCCATAATTAACCAAATCTGAATATCCAATTTTATAAAACCCCTCTTCTAATACCCGTAATTTATACCAATCACCTGACCCTTCAGATAATACAGATTTACCTACGAGCGACTTTATATCTCTTCTTTTTAAACTACTATCTAATTTTAAAGACACAAAGTCAGCTCCATATATACGATAAAAAGAATTATTTACTTTAATAAAGGGAAATAATTTTAGACAATAGGCTGAAATACCATCCTCATTCACTTTATGAAACTTATACTCAATTTTTTCAGAAGGAAGAATCGAATAGAACTTTAAATATTCAATATCTTCATCACTTACTGGACGTAGATCAATATTAGAAAAATCCAAAAATGAAGATAATTCACTATTTGTATAGTATTTTTTTAAATAATAAGGCTTTGTGCCAGAAAAGAAAATACTGTCAAACATTGGCAATAGCAACTTATTTTCATTTTTAATAGCATTAATAGAAGCTGACCAACCAATAATAAAAGAGTTTTTATACTGAGCTGAAATGCAAAAACTAAAAAAAAGGAAGAAACACAGTATCGTGATATTTCGCATAAAACTTTTTTTTCACAAACTTAAACAAGAAATAGAATATGATATATAAAGAACGATAAATTCAAAAAATTATTCTCGGTAAGTAGACATAAATGATCAATATTAATAAAATTATTATTATTATTGTCGACTAATTCCACAAGTTTGTGTAATTAAATGCATTTAATATTGTTTTGGATGAAAAAAATAAAGTATCTAATAATATTGATTTTCACTATATTTAACATACTGAAAATTAATGCTCAAGAACCAACATTCACGCAGTTTTATGCGAACCCAATATATTTAAACCCAGCTTTTGCAGGATCAAATAAATGTCCAAGAATTAACATGAATTATAGAAATGAATGGCCTAATTTATCTGGCAATTATATTACATATAGCGCTTCATACGATCAATATGCAAAAAACATTAATGGAGGAATCGGTTTATTAGCAACTTATGATCAACAAGGCAAGGGAACGATTAACACTTCAATGATTGGCTTAATATATTCTTACCACCTAAAAGTAAATAGAAAATTCTCAATGTTATTCGGTGCTAGGGCTTCATATTATCAAAAATCACTAGATAGAAACAAACTAACATTTGGTGATATGATAGACCCAAGAAAGGGTTTTATCTACAACACAGGAGACCAAATTGGTAATCAAAGTAAACAGTTTTTCAACGCATCATTAGGGATGGTAGGTTTCTCTAAGCATTTCTTTTTTGGATTAGCCGCTTTCAATTTGAATCAACCTAACGAATCATTGATAACAAACGGAGCATCACCTCAGAAAATACGATTAACTGCTCATGCAGGAGCAGACATTAAAATAGGAAGTAGATCAAGATATAGTAAACCAACTTCTTTAATGCCTAATATCATATTTCAATATCAACAAGGTTTTATGGAAATGAATATCGGTACATATGTTAAACATGGAAATTTAACTTTTGGTGCATGGTATAGAAATAAAGATGCATTCATTTTATCATTAGGCATTAACACTAAATCATTCAGACTTGGATATAGTTATGATGTAACTGTTTCTAAACTTAACAATGGTGTTTCCGGTGGTTCTCATGAAGTATCATTAGGACTAAATTTAAGTTGTAGAGATAAACCAATATCATATAGAAATTTATCTTGTCCTTCGTTCTAATTTTTTTTTAGAAAAAATGTAACTTTTAATTACTTTTACGTTTAAATAATAAATAGCAAATTCATAATGATTAAATATATAAAAATCATGAAACTATATCAACTTCTCACAATTACTATTGTTTCAATTGCTTTATTGCAATCTTGTGCTTCGGAAAGTTCTAGTGCAACTAGCTGGGAATATAATAATTCAGATAACGGAGGTTTTGAAAAAGTAAGTAACTATGAACAAGAAACTGGACCAGGTTTAGTTTTTATTGAAGGTGGCTCATTCACTATGGGTAGATCTGAGCAAGATGTTATGTATGATTGGAACAATAGAGCTACAAGAGCTTCTGTTTCTACATTCTACATGGATCAAACAGAAGTAACTAACTTTCATTGGGTGGAATATCTTTATTGGATTAGCAGAGCCTACAGTAGCGAATTCCCAATGGTATACAAAAATGCATTACCTGACACACTTTGTTGGAGATCTCCTCTAGGGTTTAATGAAAAATATGTTGACTACTATTTAAGACATCCTGCATACAGAGATTATCCTGTAGTAGGTGTATCTTGGTTACAAGCTTCGGATTACTGTAAATGGAGAACTGATAGAGTTAATGAGTACATTTTAATTCGTGAAGGAATTTTAGATGGCTATAATACTGAAGCAACAGGACAGAATACGTTTAATACAGAAGCATACTTATCAGGACAACATGAGGGTGGAGCTACCTTACCTGATTTAAACCCAACTAATACTGAAGGTACACGTAAAGTTAGAATGGAAGACGGTTTCCTTTTACCTAGATACCGTCTACCAACTGAGGCTGAATGGGAATTCGCATCATATGGTTTAATTGGAAATCTTGATGCTGGACAAGAAAACTATACTGAAAGAAGAATATATCCATGGAATGGGCATTGGGTTCGTAATGATTCCGAAGAATTTAGAGGTATGATAAGAGCAAACTTCATGAGAGGTCGTGGAGATGCAATGGGAGTTTCGGGCCATTTAAATGATGGACACGATGCTACTGCTCCTGTTGATGAATATTGGCCAAATGATTTCGGTCTTTATAATATGGCTGGAAACGTTTCAGAGTGGGTAATGGATGTTTACAGACCTCTTTCATCTGAAGACTTTGATGAATTCAGACCTTTTAGAGGAAATGTGTTTACTACTAAGGTATTAAATAACGAAGGTGCTATTGCTGCTAAAAATGAACAAATTACGTATGATGTTCATGGAATGAAAGAATACATTAACGAATTTGAACGTGTTAGATACCAACGTATATCTGCGGGTTATCATGATTTATCTGATTCAACTTTACCTTCAGGTATAATGAAAAAGAATGAATCTAGAAACCCTGTTAAAAAAGGATATGCTCCAGATCAATTTTATGTTTCTCATGGAAATAAGAAAGATAGTATCGAAATTTCAATAATAAAAAAAATAAATTCAGTTCTTGACAAAGCAATTGAATACAAAAATGATAAATATGACTTTGAAGCTTCGAACATAGTTCAAACTGAAATTTTTGATAAAATATTTGCCGAAGAATTAAGAAAAGGTCCTGAAGGTACAGAGTATGATTTTGAAGTAATAACTCTATTAAGAGATGGATTTGGATCTTTCATTATGAATACACCAGGTAAATTAAAATACAGAACTGTTACTGAAGAAGAAAATATTGGTCGTTTAAATTATAGAAGAGATGATTATATAGATTATTTAGATGGTGATATTGAAAGTTCTATATTCTATGATAACAACAACCGAAAAAATGCAATTAATCAAGCTACACGTGATCCAAATTTAATTATGTATCAAAGTGAACATGAACAATATGGTCTTGATGGTAATGAGGTGAAAAAAGGTTACACAGAGGAAAACAAAACTACTGTTGCTTGGCCAACGACATTGGTTTCTGATAAATCAAGGGTATATAAAGGAGGTTCTTGGAAAGACAGAGCATATTGGCTAGGTGGAGGGACTAGACGCTATTTAGATGAAGACAAATCTCTATCTACACTAGGATTTAGATGTGCGATGGATCGTTTGGGTAGTTCTAGAAGTTTAGAATCTGAACATGAAAATGCAAAAGCAAGAAAAAAAGGTAAATAATTACCAATAGATAAAATCAAAACCCATCGTAAGGTGGGTTTTTTTATGTGTTAAAATTATGATTTTCGAACTATTTTACGAAACTTCTGGAATTTGTACAGATTCTAGAAATATTCTTAAAGATGCACTTTTCATCTGTCTTAAGGGTGCAAATTTCAACGGGAATGAATTTGCAGAGGCAGCACTTGAAAAAGGTGCAAAGTATGTAATTTGTGATGAAGAAAAATATGCAAATAATAGTACTATTTTTTTAGTACCAAATTCTTTGGATTTCTTACAACAACTTGCAAACTATCATAGAAGAAAATTTAATATTCCTATAATTGGTATTACAGGTACAAATGGTAAAACAACAACAAAAGAATTAATAGCTACAGTTCTTGAAACAGAAAAGAATGTTCTATATACTAAGGGTAATCTAAACAATCATATTGGTGTTCCATTGACTCTGCTTAACCTAACAAAATCTCATGATATAGCAGTAATAGAGATGGGAGCCAATAAACCTGGAGATATCAATGAACTAGTTAACATCGCTGAACCTACCCATGGAATAATAACGAATATGGGTAAAGCACATTTAGAAGGATTTGGTTCCTTTGAAGGTGTTCAAAAAACAAAGAAAGAATTATATGATTTTATAGAAAATTCCAATGGAACTCTATTTTACAACGAAGATGATGAAATTTTAAAAAAATATATTCCAATGAATATCGAACATTATAGTTATTCTTCTACTGCTAGCTCTCTTGTCGTTGGAAAATTAATTCGTATGTCGCCATTTATAGAGATGCAATGGAAAAGTAATAACTATATATCACCTACTCTTGAAACATCTATGATAGGTACCTACAATTATTATAACTTTCTTGCTGCAGTAACAATAGGTATTCATTTCAAAATTAGCAATAAAAATATAAATAAAGCGCTAACCTCCTATTCCCCAACGAATAATCGATCTCAAATCCAGAAAACACTAACTAATACTTTAATACTAGATGCATATAATGCAAATCCAACAAGTATGAAAAATGCTATTGAGAGTTTTTCAAAAA
This sequence comes from Flavobacteriia bacterium, assembly GCA_947453545.1. Classification (GTDB taxonomy): domain Bacteria; phylum Bacteroidota; class Bacteroidia; order Flavobacteriales_D; family Crocinitomicaceae; genus CANHVK01. Next base: position 2,495 of record CANGHE010000035.1, on the reverse strand, counting down.
TGGAAGGAGAAAATAAATTATTGATTTTGGGGGATATGTTTGAATTAGGTGAGACTTCAAATGTTGAGCATACAGCAATCGTAGATATGGTTAATACTCTTAATTTGAATGCTTTTTATGTAGGAGAACATTTCAAACAAACGAATCCTAATAATATAAACTTCTATACAAATAAAAACGAATTAATTGAAGGTTTAAATAATGCTCCTTTAAAAAATAGGTTAATCTTATTAAAAGCTTCTCGTGGAATAGGATTAGAATCAATTGTACATTTGTTATGAAATAAAAAAGGAGCTATACGCTCCTTTCCTATTTTAATTTTAGAAAATATTACGACAATATCCCTCTTGAAATAACAATTTTTTGAACTTCAGAAGTGCCTTCATAAATTTGTGTAATCTTAGCATCACGCATCAAACGTTCTACATGGTATTCTTTAACAAATCCATATCCACCATGAATTTGAACAGCTTCAACAGTTTGTTCCATAGCTACTTTAGATGCATATAATTTAGCCATAGCACCCGATTGATCATAGTTTTTACCTTGATCCTTATCCAAGGCAGCCTTCATCACCAACAATCTCGCAGCTTCTATTTCAGTAGCCATGTCCGCCAATTTAAACGCAATAGCTTGATGTTTGTAGATTTCCTTTCCAAATGCTTTACGCTCTTTTGAATAAGCTAATGCTAATTCATATGCCCCGGCTGCAATACCTAATGCTTGAGCAGCAATACCAATTCTACCACCAGATAATGTTTTCATTGCAAATTTAAAACCAAACCCATCTTCGCCAATTCGATTCTCTTTCGGAACTTTAACATCATTAAAAAGTAAAGTATGCGTATCACTTCCTCGGATTCCTAACTTATCTTCTTTAGCACCAACAATAAACCCTTCCATTCCTCTCTCAACAATAAAAACATTGATCCCTCTATGACCTGCCTCAACATTAGTTTGCGCAATAACCAAATAAGTAGAAGCTGAAGATCCATTTGTAATCCAATTCTTAGTACCGTTTAACAAATAGTAATCACCCATATCGATTGCCGTCGTACGCTGTGAAGTTGCATCTGAGCCAGCTTCTGGTTCAGATAAACAAAAAGCACCTATTTTTTCACCTTTTGCTAAAGGAACCAAATATTTCTGTTTTTGCTCTTCAGAACCATATTTCTCTAAACCATAGCATACCAACGAGTTATTAACCGATAAGCAAACAGAAACAGATGCATCTACTTTAGACAATTCCTCAATTGCAATGGCATATGAAATTGTATCCATTCCACCTCCCCCATATTTTGGATCAACCATCATTCCTAAAAAACCAAGTTCACCCAACTGTCTTATCTCATCTAAAGCAACTTTCTGATCACGATCCCTTTCAATTACTCCTGGTTTTAATACGTTTTGAGCAAAATTTCTAGCGGCATCTCTAACTGCTATATGCTCTTCTGTTAATTCGAAATTCATCATATTGTAAATTTTTCAAGCTATGTTTGTAAAATTAAAGTTAAAATTTCAAATATCTTTTTTTATTAGGAGTAATAAATAGACATTGACAAAAAAGAAAATTTATGGAACAACAATATAATATCATTGGAGTTATGTCAGGAACTTCACTAGATGGAATTGACATAAGCTACTGCACTTATAACCAATCAAGTAAAAAAGAATGGGGTTTTAAATTATTAAAAGCAAAAACGTATAAACACACAACTTATATTCATTCTAAATTAAGTGAAGCAACAGAATTAAATACGATAGCATTAATTCAATTAGATAAAAAATTAGGAGTTTATATTGCAACCCTAATAAATCAATTTATTGAAGAATTCAACATAAATAGAAATGAAATAAACGCTATCGCTTCACACGGACATACTATCTATCACGCCCCTAAAGAAATGTACACTTTACAAATTGGATGTGGAACAACGATATCTATTCATACACAACTTCCTGTTATCAATGATTTCCGATCAAAAGATGTTGCCCTTGGTGGACAGGGTGCCCCTTTAGTTCCTATTGGAGATGTATTATTATTCAACAATCAAGCAGATGGTTTCTTAAACATTGGTGGCATATCCAATATTTCATTACAAGAACATAATCAAACAATCGCATTCGATATTTGCCCTGGAAATTTACCTTCTAATTATTTAATGAAAACGATATCCAAAGAATATGATGAGAACGGAAATGAAGCTAGTAAAGGAAAACTAAACACTTTATTATTAGAAAAACTAAATTTCATTGAATTTTATAAAAAAACACCACCAAAATCACTCGGAATTGAATGGTTAAATGAAAACTTCTTTCCTATTATAAATAACATTGACGATAGTTTACAAAACAAACTATTTACCATCAATGAACATATTGCAATCCAAATTAGTGAAATTGTAAACAAATACAATATCAAGAAGTTACTTATTACCGGAGGGGGTGCATACAATACTTTTTTAGTAGACCACATAAAAATACACTCTAATGCA
>CANGHE010000034.1 GCA_947453545.1 Flavobacteriia bacterium | reverse complement strand
ATTGAATGATAATCTTTTTTACGAAATGAAACAGTAGCCGCACAATGGTATACATCTTTCACACCGCTCATAACTTCGTCTAATGTAAATACGTCTAACACATCACATTCAACCCATTCAATCGCATCAAAAAAGTCACTCGGAGCGTTATAGAATTTAAAAAGACGTTTTACTTTATCAACTTTCGATCTATCTCGATAAATTGCCCTTACAGACTCCCCATCACTAACCAAGCTGTATAGTAAATGACTTCCTAATAATCCTGTTCCACCTGTTACAAGTACCATACAACTAAATTACTAATTAGATTGCTAATTCGATTGATGGATCCCAAAAGAGTGTTTTAAAATCAACAATTTGATCATTCTCAACAATGATTCCTTCCTTGCGAAGTGATTCTTCCATCTCTGTTGGATTGGCAAAATGCATTTTACCAGTCAATTGACCATTTCTATTGACCACTCTATGAGCAGGAATACCTGGTATACTGTGCGAAGCATTCATTGCATAACCAACCGTTCTACTCGATTTTTTCGTACCTAAATAAGAAGCTACAGCTCCATAAGAAGTTACCCTACCGTGAGGTATTAATTTAACAACCTGAAAAACAGAATCAAAAAATACAGAAGTTATCAAGAAAGGACTTTTTTAAATGTTAACCACATAATTTTAATATCATGTAATAAGGTAGGGTTAACTAAGTATTTATTATTCAACGTTAATTTCGCTGGCATTATTTCATTAATGTAGGTTTCTTCAGGATTTTCAGACTGACCTAAAATCTTATTTTCATCAAAATATTCTATTGATGCATAATCCGTTATACCTGGTTTTACATCTAATACCATACGTTGTTCAGTAGTATATAAATCAACGTATTTTTTAACTTCGGGTCTTGGACCAACAATACTCATTTGTCCAAATAAAACATTTAAAAATTGAGGAAATTCATCTAATTTGTATTTACGCAACAAATATCCCACCTTAGTAATTCTAGGGTCACGCATCCCCACCGTCAATTGACCAAATTTCTCTGAATTAGGACGCATTGTTCTAAATTTAAATAGACCAAAGGCTATACCATTTTTACCAATTCTTTGTTGTCTGTAAAATACCCCCCCTCTAGACTCAAATAAGATAAACAAAGTAATTATCAATCCAAATGGAAAAAATATGACTATGACGCACAATGAAACAATGATATCGAATAATCTCTTCGCCATTATTACTCTATAACACTTTTAACACTATCAACTACTGCTTTAACAACCAATTGAACTTGTTCATCTGTTAAATCAAAATAAACCGGGAGTGATATTTCGTTATGATATTTATTCCATGTTTCTGGATAATCCTCCATTTTATATCCTCTTTTCTTATAAGCAGTTAGTGTAGGAAGAGGTAAAAAATGAACATTCACCGATACATCTTTATCAAAAATCGCTTGAATAATCTGATCTCTTTGAGATTCAGTAATATTAGCAATTCTCAATTGATACAAATGATAGGACGAAATACTGTCTTCCGAAGTATGTAAAGGAGTAATAGCCCATTTTTGATTTGAAAATGCGGTGTCATATTTTTCAAATATCACTTTTCTTCTATCTAAATTTTCTTGATATCGTTCTAATTCAATCAATCCAATTGCCGCTTGAATATCAGTCATGTTACATTTAAAACCAGGCTCTTCAACATCATATCTCCAGTTACCCTTTTGCGTTTTAGCTAATGCATCTTTGTTTTGACCATGTAAAATTAGTGTACAGAACTCTTTGTAAATTTCATCGTGATTAAAAATGTCTGGTAAGTTAAAACACAAAGCACCACCTTCTGCAGTAGTAAGATTTTTTACAGCATGGAACGAAAAAGAACTAATGTCAGCCATAGCACCAGCACGAATCCCTTTTTGAGTTGCACCAAAACTATGTGCAGCATCAGAAATCAATACTATCCTACCTAACTTAGTTTGAAGTTCATTAGATGGTTTAAATAACGAATTAACTTCACTATTCTCTACTAACTCTAACAAACTACCATAATCACAAGGATACCCTGCAATATCAACAGCTATAATTGCTTTTGTTTTTGGAGTTATTGCTTTTTTAACCGCTTCAATTGAAATATTAAAATCATCAGGATTTATATCTACCATTACTGGCTTAGCTCCACTATGTACAATAACATTAGCACTTGCGCAATAAGTATATGCAGGCAAAATTACTTCATCTCCTTCACCTATACCCCACCAATGCAACAACACCTGCATACCCATAGTCCAAGAATTAACAGCAACTGTTGTTTTATTTCCACAATAGGAAGTTATATCCTTTTCAAATTGTTTCGTTCTTGGTCCTGTCGTTATCCAACCACTTAGTAATGCTGCAGTAACTTCGTCTACAACGCGTTTATCAATTCGAGGTGGTGAAAATGGAATCATCATTAACTTTTTTACAAAAATAATACAACTAACGAGATAATTTCATTTGATTTTTAGAAGGCTTTCTTTGTAAAAGTAAAAAATTTAAAATACCATGTAGGTAACCAAAACCATAACTAAAATGTAAAATTATAAATGTTCTAAGAAACTTTTCAAACTCCTTAAATTTAATAGAAAGTTTTACACTAACAACAATCAATATACTTAAATACGCTAGAAAACCAGAAAAATAAATCCAATTAAATGGACTAGGAATTTGAAAAAATAAAATTAAAGAACAGGAATATGTAACAAAAAGTGGTGGAACTAATTGCCTATATGTAGTTACGGTTTTATGTTTAGTATTGACAAAAACTTTCCAATATCCATACTGATAAAACTGGGTGTATAAACCTTTAAAATTTGCACGGACGTAATATTTAATAGTAATCGAAGTTTCTAACCAAATTTTCCCACCAGTTTTAGTAACTCTAAAATTAAAATCGTCATCTTGATTGCGAACCAAATCCTCATCAAAAAAACCAATTTTTTCGAAAACCCAACTCGGATACATAGGTGTACCGACAGTATCAACAAAAGTAGAATTTTCTAATACCCTAAAATTACCTAATCCCATTCCAAAAGAAGTAGACATAGCTTTGGATATTATCTCTCCAATATCATTCAAATAAACATTTTCAACATTACCACCTACACACCAAATACTATCATCACTACTTAGGATTTCAATAGACTTTGACAAATAGTTTGAAGATAAAATTTGGCGTACACCTACAATTTGATAATAATCACAGCGTCGTGACAGAATACCTAGATTAAATGCGTAAGGAGTTAATTGTTTTACATTGTCTATTAAATTCAAACTTGGATATTTATCCATTAAAGAATAAATAATATCACGTGTTCCGTCATCACTCATTCCATCTACCACTGTGACATATAAATCAATAGCTTCTCTAAAATTACTCTGATATATTGCAGTCACGCATTCTTCAATGAAATTTACTTCGTTACGACATGGTATTGTGACTAATAAACTTTTCATCAATTGTTAATTTTTTTAGCAGGCACACCAGCAACAATATCCCCTGAAGGAATATTTTTAACGACTACGCTTCCCATTCCGATAGTAACATTACTTCCAATATTTAACTTTTGCCTTATTGAAGCACAAGGAGCAACCCAAGTGTTTTCACCGATCTTTACACTTCCAGCAATCATAGCATGTGCAATAACCAAACTGTTAGAACCAATATTTACACCATGTGCTATATGTACCAAATTATCTACTTTAACCTCACTTTCCAAAACAGTCGATCCAATAACAGCTCTATCAATACATGTATTATTACCAATTTCAACTCTGCTTTTTATATGAACATTACCAATATGCGGTATTAATTGATAAATACCATCTTCATCTTGTTCATATCCAAAACCAACCCCCCCAATTGTACAATTAGAACCAATTTTAACATCATCTTCAATAATGGTATTTGATTTTATAACTGTATTTGCACCAATAACAATATTGTTTCCTAATATAACACCTTCTTCTATAACTACATTCGGAGCTAGATTAACATACTCTTTCTTATAATTTACAGTTGAATCAATAACTACACTTGGATGAATAATACCAAAATTTATCGGTTTAACATAAAAATGCTTTAATACTTCTGCAAATGCTAATCTTGGATTTGCAGTTACAATACAATTGAAAAAATAATCATCTCCTTTTGAATGAATAAGATTTTCAAAAGTAGCTTCGGAAATAATTATAGTACCGGATTTCAAATCATCAAGTAAAAACATATTTTTATCCGAACACCATCCTAAGCAATCTCTGTTAAATTTAACACTACTAATTTCTTCAATTCTTCCTATAACCGTATTGTTATTACGCTCAATTAATTTTGCATTAAGAAAATTTGCAACCTCGAATATTGTCATAATTAACTAATTATCCATCTAACTATTTCAAATGCTTCTGCATATCTTGAGCCAATTTGAACCCCTCTTGTCCTCGCTAATGACCGAATGAAATCTTCATCAGAATATGGCCTATGCGCTTGTGATTGATATGCTTGTAAAGCATTCACTTTAATTTTTATATAATCTTCATCCAAATGAACAAAACTAGATGTAGTAAAGGAAAAGTTATTCCAAGGCAATTCGTACGACAAAATACTGTTAAATTTAAATGCACGCATTCCTTCTTCAGCAATTGTATGGTGATCTTGATGCACATCTGTAATAGTTGGAATAAAAACTAAATCAGGCTTTATCTCTGCCCTTAACCGAATTAAGTCATCTAATATCTCCTGTCTTCTATATCCAAAAGTACGAACATCATAATCAAACAATATCAAATTTTGAGGTTTAATCCCAAGAATTTTAGTTGCTTCCTTAACTTCTGTAATTAATATATCTGAAGGAAACTCAGGTAACACAGACTGCTGACAAGCCGAGAATGCTGCATAATATACATCATGACCTTCCTGAATAAATTTTGCAATTGTTCCTCCACAACCAAATTCACCATCATCTGTGTGAGGGGCTAAAACTAAAATCTTACTTTTCTTAACTAGCATATTCTTTTACCTTTAAAATTTTTCTATTACCCGATAATAATGTGATAATGGAGAAAAAAGCATAAAACTCAACTCCAGCCTTCGTCTCTAAAATTGACTCAAATAGAAAATTAATTGAAACTAATATAATGAAATACACAAATAACCAATTATGCATTCTAATCTGCTTTAATAATGGGTAGTACATACCAAATATAAATACGAAAATTCCAATTAGACCAAACGTAACCATAAATTGCAAATATTGATTATGACAATTTAGCTTTTGATCTATTCCAACCTTAAAGTTATTCTTTTTATACTCTATCAACAATACATCTTTCACATCACCAGTACCAACTCCTAAAATTGGATTATTCCTGATTAAACCTAATGACAGCTCTGCTAACACTAACCGAGTATCACGACTATTTATATCATCAATTTTTGTAATATCAACTTTTCTTACAGTTTGAGAATTCAATTTTTGAAATCTTTGAATAACTTTTGGAGCGAAATTTAAAATGAAAAAGATACTAACTAACATCGTAAAACTTACAATTAGCACATAATTATATTTACGCTTATAAAGAAAATATAATAACCCCATAAAAAAAGTAATTCCCAACATCAACAATCCCGCTCTCGAAGAAAGAAGAATTATATTAACAACAAATAATCCTATTAAAAACATCAAAAATAATCTCAATTTATTTTTTGAATACTCCAATAAGTACACCGATAAAACAATTGCTAAACACAAATACATTGCATAGTAGCTAGAATGCATTAGATAAGATATTCCTCCGTAAAAAAAACTACCAACATCATTAGTCTTAAAATAAACTATGAAAGAATTAGAAATTGAAATTAGAGTCGCTATGGCACATCCGAACACGAAAGAAAAAAAAAATGTGTTCGAATACTTTTTAATTTCTTCCCATCTAGATGCAATAATTATGGGAAAAAAAAATAATGGAAGCTTTATTTCTAAATCAGTAAATGCAAATTTAAAATTTGATGTATAAATCAATCCTAGCAGATGAATTACAAATAACAAACTAAAGAATAATGCGTTTTTATTTCTTAGAAAAAATGTAAATGTTCTTTTAAGCTCTTTAAAATTAAAAAAGAATAAAGCGAAAATTAAAATAGATATAACTGAACTTATGTTCCCCCTAAACGGTAGAAAAAAAGTGAATATTACTAAGGATATATATATTAAGGAATTATAACTTAATCGACTTAAATAACTTATGTTGAAATCTTTCATAATTCAAACAATTGAAATCAAATATTTATACTTCTTAACTTACGGTATATATAACCAATATAGAGGAAAGAAAAAGAAACAACAACGCCAATTAACATATTCAATAATAAAATAGAAACCAAAGAGAATTTTTTATTAACTTCTTCGGGTATACCATCAGATAAAACTTGAATCTGTTGCGATTCAACAATGTTTTTTTCTACTTCTGCTTTCTTCTGATAAAGATAAACTAATTCAAAATTACTTGATTTAATATCAAATTGATCTCCTTTAATAATTACTTCTCCTTGTGATTTATTTCGGTGAATATATCTAATACTTGAATCTATTATTCTCAACAACTTTGTATTCTTCTCACTTTCCAAATCAAATTGTTTTTTGACATATGGATTATTCTGTATATAAGTCACAATGGATTTAGAAACAATTTGTATTGCTTTTCTTCCAATTACCACCATATCAATACTTACTTGTGAGGTATTATCTGGATTTGTTATAGTCTCTGCTTTAATTTTATCAATTTTAGCTGAAAATATAGGACTCAAATTTATCTGTTCTGATAATGTAATACTATTCTTAGTATCTAATGAATTAACAAGATTAGAAACAAAATAATTGGAAATTAACCTTGATGAGACGATCAATGTCTTTTTATATGTAGTTGTTTCTGATGTTAGCTTTCTATTGTATAGAACAATTCCTAGAGATAAGAACAACAAAATAATTAAGGAAACAAATAATACATTTCGTTTTATAACTCTAATTAACTTTACAATTATTGCAGCTAAATCAATCTCCAAAGGTTTATTTCCCATCTATTAAATATATTAAAATACAAATGTAATCAATCATTTCAACTGAAATTAGTGATTGATTGTTGTTTGTTACTATTTTCAAAAAGATCCATTCGAATTAGAAAAACAAATAGAACAATATCTAAAAGGGAGATGCCCCAAAAAAAACCATATTGAAATAATGAATATACAACTAACATAAAAATATAAAGTAAATTACTTCTTCTGAGATTAACCATGATTAAAGTAATAAACAGTAATGTAATAACTACCCCATTATTTGCAATTGTTTGAATAAAAGAATTATGTGCGTGAATCATTCCAGAATAATAATCAACTTCATATTTATATGAACCATTACCAAATATCCAATTTGATTTAATAAAGTCAAAAAATTTAGCCCAAATTTCATCTCTACCCGATAAATCTAATCCTTTATTCCTTGTTAATTGAAAAATTATAGTTTCAAAATATTCAATTATTAAGAAACTAATACCTATAAGCATTACAAGTGAAGCTATAATTATAAATAAATTAGATCTTTTAATTTTGAATTTCAATAACTGAATAAATACTGATATAAATGGTAATAAGAGTTTTAATGCGATATATAAGAGTAAGGTTACAAAAATCGTTCTATTAAATGTTAAAAAAATTGCGATTAATAAAACAATCCGAATTGCACTAAAAATTTTTGATTTTAAATTCAAAAAATCAATCAAAATAAAAGCTAAGAATATCTTGTATGCTATTACACTTGAATTATTACTGAACCCAAAAGGACGACTATAATAAAACTCATTTGCATGCTCTTTTATCACATCATTCATATTTTCGACACCTGGAATAAAGGTATTAATACCTAAAAAATATTCAATAATTACAACAATACTTTCAATTGTAATCAGATATATCAACACTTTTAAATCTTGAGAATCAAGTTTTTTTGCGTAAAATAAACTTAAAAACATCAAAATCGGATAAGGAATAAAATCAATAAAGGACTCTGCCTTTTGGGGGAAAAGTAATTTATTTATTAATGATAATAAACAAATTGACACTATAATAATAATATTAAGATCTACTTTCCTGATATTAAATGCAAATAATTTACCTTCTCCTTTATCTTTAATTAACAAGTATAAAAGTGGTATGAAGAATGCATAATGTGGTATTAATGCTAAGGTTGGCAAATATAGTAAGACTCCAAACATCAATTTAATTTATTATGTTTCACAATAAAAAATAACCAAGGCATCTTATACTTCTTAGCACTTAATAACCAAACTAATATAAATTGAATTAAAAAAGAAATAGCTGTTGCTTGTGCTGCACCTACTGAGCCATTCAATCTTATTAAAACAAAATTTAATCCAACATTTATTGCTGCCGTTATAAATGTTAATATTGATACCCAATATGTTTCCTTAATATAAAAAAAGTAATTTACTACCATTTTGTACATACCATTAAACGCAAATCCTAAACCTATCCAAAAAACATATTTAATTGCATTGCTATAATCTTTACCTAAAAACCACTCAAAAATAAAAGGTGTTACTATTGATAACAGGGCAACTAATACTAACATAACAATGAAATATATATATGTAAATTTTACAATTTTCAAATTTGTAGCAAAATCTCTTTTGGTAAGTTTTTCATAAAAATAGGGCACCCAAGCCTGATTAAAAGAAGTCTGTATTAAACTTATTACTTGACCTACTTGAAATCCAACAGAATAGAGCCCTGTCTCTTCTAATCCAACCATTTTAGTAATAAACATCCTGTCTATCATTGATATAACTACGGCGCCAATAACATGTGGTATTAATGGAATTCCAAAACGTAACAAATCAATTACATCTTTTTTAGAGATTTTAATTACTACCCAACCCATTTTTAAAAGTAAAAAAATAGCTAATACTAGGAAAAGTATAGAGGCAATTAACTGAGCCTCAATACGAGATTCCCAAGAGTTTTTAACATATAAAATCAACAACACTGATAACCCCATTTCCACAAAAGTCTTAGTAATTCTAAGAATGGAAAATTGCATAGCTTTTTGTTGTACCTGCAACAGTGATAATAATATCTCTAAAACATTTTGTGAAAAAGAACAAACCATAATAACCCACAACCAATCTACTGGGAAATCTGTATAACTTGATACTGTTGATCCAAAAAAATAGTATAGAATTGATAATATAATTGAAGAAACACAGACAATTAAAAATGCATTACTCAAATAATATTTGAATGCTAATTTATTATTCAATGTGTTAAAGTATTGCCTACTGATGGCACCATCTGTATTGATACCTGAGAACGGAATTGTAAATCCGAGTATTAATTGAAACATTGAAATTAATCCAAAATCAGCAGGTTTTAAATGATTAGTTAAAATAGGTAGTAATAAAAATGGTATAGCTGCATTTAAAATATTAGCAACAGAGTATACGCTTAACGATTTAAGAATCGAACTATCTATTTTCATTTCTTAGAAAATTTGAAAATTGAATAATATTATTCTTATAACCTGGAAAAATAATGTTACTATTTGAAGACACTATTTGATTTTTTGGTAATTTATCCATACTCCGAATTATTTCAATAAATTCATCACTTGAATTTACGAACTGCGTTATTAAAGGATTAACTAAAATATCTCCAAAATGTTCTTTCGATAAATTATTGATATTGATCAATATATTTTGAATTCCCATGGATGGCGCCTCTAACGCACAACTAGAAAAAACAGTTGAATGAAAATCAGATTGTACTATAGATTCATAACAATTTAACCAATCCATCTTAATTAAATTTTTAGGAAAACCATAATTATCATAACTTTTAGAAACAGTTCTAGGTACATATAATACACATACATCAGGCGCTTTAGTAGCTGCATCTTTTAAGAACTTTATTAATATATCTTCAGTATAATGATTTTGTCCCGTTACGGTAACAACAAACTTATATTGTACTTTTAATTTGTTAATTCGCTCGTTATTAACAGACTTGTGCAAAATATAATCTGTATAAAAATTACCAATTGGAATTACCTTATTAACATCAATAAAGTTATTAGTATGTTTCTTAAAAACATCTTTCTCTATACTTCCAAATGTTAATAAAAATTCGGGATAGTACTCATTATCTATTTCTTTAAAAACATTATACGCATCATGTGAATCATTAATTAATCCATGTTGAATTTCAATGACTTTGATCCCTTTTTCACGTAATGCTTTAATAAAACCCATATTCGTATAATAACACACAAAAAAAACTGCTTTTGGCTTGTGAAATTTCAACAGTATCTTCATTAACCTATATTGCGCTATTACTCTTTTCATTATCGTAAGGTAATCAATATCAACTTCATACTGATTCAATATCGACTCTAAAACTTGTGCGTTTTTAATTTGTTTCGATCTAATAAAAAATTTACTGTAAATAAAGATGAAAAAATAAAAAATAGACTTAGATATAATAGGGTTTTGGGGTACATCTTTCTTATTAAAATGATTAGAAGAAGACATTTCAATAACCAAACCAGAACCTAACTCACTACAGAAGGAATCAACACTTTTATCAATAAATTGAGAATCTACATTTTTTCGTTGATCTATTGACGAGAAATATAAATAATCATACCTTTTAAAAAGGTGTTTAACACCATAAAAAAGATTTCTTATAAAATTTGAGAAAACTGATGTTGTTACACTTTGGGAATCAACATTAGAGTAATATTTAGCTGCAAAATAAATTCGTAAAACAGGCCACATTTTAAACCCACCAAATTCAATATCCTCAACATTATAATTTGTCTCAATTTCTCTTAAATCATCAAGCATAATCCTTGTTATCTTTCATTAAGAAATCAGCCACAAGAAAATCTAATTTGGTATCAATATCAACAGAATGTTCTGGCAACATTACTGAAGCGAACTTTTTATTTGAAATAAAAAAGTTTTTTTCTCTCAAAAATTCATCAACTTTACAGATATATATTGCTCCATTTAATCGATAATATTTTGGTAAATCTTGTGAACGTTTACCTAAAACAGATTCACTAATAAAGTTATCTAATGATAGTGTATCATCAAGTACATTTGACCATAAAGGTGAATGCTCCGTTTCAGTTACACTTATAACTGCATTAGCATTTTTCATGTTAAATAATTCAAATGCAGCATCTAAATCAGATGAAGTCCTAAGTGGTGATGTCGGTTGAAGTAAAACAAAGTTATCAAATATTATATTTCGTTCTTTTTGTAAATAATTTAACATATGTTCAACTACATCAACACTTGACGCTGTATCATTACTCAAAAATTCAGGTCTTATATACGGTACGCAAGCACCAAACTGTTCAGAAATTTCCTTAATTCTGATACTATCTGTAGAAACATACACATCATCAACGAAATCCGATTTTAGAGCAGCCTCTATTGTCCATGCAATTAAAGGTTTACCGTTTAATTCTAATATGTTTTTATTAGGAAGCCTTTTACTACCCCCTCTAGCGGTAATAATAGCAATATTTCGTTTCAACATAAGAATTAAAATACAATATGTTTGACATCTTCCTGAGCTCTATTGAAATCATCATGTTTACCAATATCTAACCAATATCCATTTATTGGATAATGAACAACATTGTACTTTTCTGCAATTAATTCCTCCATGAAATCTGTTGCATTAAAATATTTAGCTATCGGTATCCTACTAAGTAATTCTCTTTTGATTAAATAAATACCAGCATTTGAAAAATACGTATAGGTAGGTTTTTCTTTAAGTGAAAGGATTTTATTCCCATCGCGCTCTAATACTGCATAAGGAATATCTACCTTATAAGGGATAGATGCAACTGCCATATCTGCATTTTGATTAACAAACTCTTGAAAAAAATCTTCATAATCAATATTCGTTAATAAATCAGAATTCATAACCAATACATAATTAAAAGAAAAATTATTGATGAGACTTACAGATCCAATTGTTCCTAATGGCTCTTCCTCACGAATAAATTCTATATTAACACCTCTACTTCCCCCATCTCCGAATCTATCAACCAACTGATCTCCCAGATATTTAATTGTTATATTAAATTTCGAAACACCATATTCAATTAATCTATCAATATTACGTTCAATAATTGCTTTTCCCCCAACTTCTAATAAAGGTTTAGGAACTGTATCTGTATAAGGTCTTAAACGTTCACCTCTACCTCCAGCCATGAGAACAACTTCTAAAGGAAGTAATGATTTTTGTTTTGTAAAATCAATTAGATTAACAATTCTATTATTTTCATCCAACAAAGGTAATTGCTTCAAATTCATTTTTTTAAACTCCTTTATTTGAGGTAATGAAATTTCACCAAGTCTTATATATCTAAAGTCCATAAACATAAAATCAGACACTTTATCATCTATTGATTTACCTTTCAATAAATTTCTTCGAATATCACCATCAGTCAAAGTTCCAACTAATTTATTATTCATATCAAGTACGAATAATGTTAAAGTTTCAGGAAGCTCATTAAGCATTTCAAGAGCATGCTTAACGCTTAAATTAAAATCAATTGTATATTTAGATAGCTTTTCTTCCATAATAATTCAATTTTCCCTATAAAAATGTAGGATATGTTTTCTTTTTTCAAATTCAGTTAATCCATGCTCAATAATCCAATCTTTTTTAATTTCCTCATAAATTTGATTATTATGTATCCTTTTACCAATAAAAAAGGGTAAACTTTGTTTTGAAAAATTAGATTTAAACTTATAAAGATAATCATCTTCTCGAAGTGACAGACCACCTCCATAATTCAATTTTTTAATCTGTGGTCGGTATTCATTGAGCCAATTAACGATTTTAGATAGCAGAAAATTAGTTGCTGGAATTTTTGAAAACAATAAATTTCTTGCCGATAAATAATACGTTGAAATATCACCACTTAAAAAAAACAATCCAAAACAATAATTAATATCATTTTTAGATACCCTAGCTAATACTATATTATCTCCTAAATCTTTAATCATTTGTTTTAACGTTTCTCTCTCAAAGTAATAAAAAGATGAAGCATTAGCATTATTCATTGTTTCATAATACATTGTAACAAAACTATCTGTATCTACTTCGCTAGAAGTAATTTCAAAAATAAACTCTTCTTTTTCTAATTTCCTGATTAAATTCCTATTTGTAGATGAAAATTCAGTCATCCAAATCTGTTCGAAAGACTGATTTGTGTTAAGCACAATTACATTTCTGTTATGTAAATTATGTATGTTTTTCGTGAATTTATTATCAATATTGTATATATAATGATACCTAATAAACTCACTAACTGCTTTTTGACTAGTGTATTCTATAAAGAGTTGCTCAGCATGATCAAAAAAGCTAGTATCATTGCAATAAGGTCCACAATATCCATAAGGAGAAGTAATATCGAAATAATTATTAAACTTCTCACTTTCAAAATACAATTTAATGTAAGGATATATAAAAATACTATTATCTTGTTTCGCTATAAAAATTTCATATTCTCCCTGTTGAATTTTAGCATCTATCTCTAAGAAAGTTGTTGAATAATAAATATCTAATTCAAATGACTTGTAAATTTCCAAATAACTTGAATTAGAAATTGACTTAGAATTAATAATTTCTATTGTTGTACTCATAAAATTTGTGAATTTCCCTACTTATTCTATAAATATCATCATTTGAATAACGATGATCAATATGAATTGACAATTTATTTTTTACTTGTATAGAGTTAGAATCTAACCAATGAATTGCAGTAAATATTCCTTTAGATGCTAGCCATTTTTTTAATTCATCACGATTTTTACACTCTATAATAAATAACATATATAAACCGTTACAAATTTTCACATCAGAGATGAATGACAATTCATTTTTTAAAACTAAAAAGTTATCCTCTCGCCTCTTTCTTATTAATGAAAAATTAACCTTACCGAGTGTTTCAATTTCCTTTTGCTGTGCAAAGACAATTTCTGGGACAAATAACTTTTCATTCGCTAACTTGAATAAATTTAAATATTCATTCTCAATATTAACATCACCACACTCAAGAAATATTGATTTCAAGTTTTTAGCTTTATTCTTGAAGTTGAAATAATCGGAATATAAATCATTTGATTCGTTATCATAGCATTTGTTCATATATGCCATTGAAAGCTCCAAATGACAAAATTTACGCAAACTATTAAATGCATAGTCAGCTTTAAAATGTTTAATGTCTAAGGGTGCATGAACAAAATCTTCAATAGTAAAACAATCACCACCAAAATCATATTTTTCAAAATCTATATATAAGTTATTATGGTATAACAGTACACAATCATAATTTTGTATTGTTATATCTGACAAATGATAATATTTAAGAATATTTAAATTGATATTTTTTATGCTCAATTTTATTTTTAACCTTTCTATTGTTTCAAAACAATAATTATCTGGAATCCAAAAATTTAGATCAACATTTTCTAAACAGTTTTCAATAATTATTGCAGCCAATGAATCTGTACCTGTCTCAAAAAAGTTTAATTCCTTTCCATTTAAAAATTTTGGACTTAACTCATTATATCTATGTTCATTAACAAATGCATCCAAATCATTTGAAGCAAATTCACCACCGATATAATGCGTCTGTTTCATTTAAAAAATATCTTTTTTAATAAAAATATTTGGTGACGAAATATTTTTCTTTATAAAGTCTACAATTCTTCTAGATGCTTTGCCATCACCGTAAATGTTTTGCTTATTAAAATATTGTACTTTAAACTCCTCAGAAAAAGCAAATCTAATAGAATCAATAATAGAATCATATTGCAATGATGTGTTTATTACATTCAAATTTGCAAGCCTTCCTTTCTGACGATCTCCAACATTCACTACAGGCAAATTAAATGACTGTGCTTCTACCAAACCACTAGATGAATTACCTAACATTAAATCAGCATATTTCAAAAACGAGTAATATCTTCTTTGACCTAAACTACTTACATATTTAATTCTTGAATTAATTGAAGACAATTTAACCAACATCTCATTTATTTTATTTCCACCATCATCAAAATTAGATGCTGTAGTCAGTATCTGTAAATCAAATGTTGAAACAATAGATTCTAATAGGTTACGAACGTAATCAGCATCTATCTTATTATCAATAGTTTGAGGGTGAAAGGTGCAGCAAATCGTCTTTTTTGAAATATCCAATCCCAAATCTTCATATAAATCAGCCTTAGATATATAATCTATTGACAAAATTCCATCTAAACCTGGCTCTCCCGACACACATATTCTCCAATCTTCTTCACCCATTTTTATAATATTTTCTTTATAAATCTGTGTTGCAGGAAAATGAAGATGTGACAACTTTGTTAAAGCATGACGAATTTGATTATCAATAGCCCCTTCAGTTGTTTCTCCTCCAGAAATATGTGCCATTGGTATATGATATAACAATGCAGACATTGCTACAGGTATCAATTCATACCTATCACCCAAAACAATCAATAGATCAGGCTTATTAACAGAAAAATATTTACCTATAAGTTGTTGTAACTTAGAAATTGAATTTGTGCTAAATTCCTTTAATTTTTGATCGTCAATAAAATCAAAAATTGCTTTAATTGAATGTCCATCTGTACGAATTTGATTAATTGTTTCACCATATTGACTAAGCAAATGAGCCCCCCCCACCAATAATTCTAACTCAAAATTTGGTTCTGATTCTATTAATTCTATTAATGGTGATAATAACCCATATTCAGAACGAATTGAGGTAAATACTGCTATTTTTATTTTCTCACTCAAAACAAACATTATTAATTTTAATAGCTACTCCTTTTTTCAAATCTTCATTTATCTTTCTACCTACAATAAAATCGTAATCAGAAGCACTCAAAAATGAAACAGGTCTCTTCATTATCAAGTGATTATCTGTAATTACATCTCCTTTTTTAATATCTCTATCGAGATATATTCCTTTTTGTACAATTTTTTTAGTTTCAACTTCTGATTCATGAAGAAGTTTTATTCCATTACCAGAAATTGCTAGCTCTACATTTCTTATCTGATGAACTAATGATTTTAATTCTGTTGGATCTAAAGAAGCCTTGTGATCTGGACCCGGTAATGTCTTATCGATTGTGTAATGTTTTTCTATTACTTTAGCACCAAGTGCTACCGCAGCTACTGAAACTTCTATACCTTCAGTATGATCAGAATAACCAACTTCAGTATTAAATACTGTAGCAAGAGTATTCATTGCTTTCAAATTAACGGAATCTAAAGGTGCTGGATAATTAGATGTACAATGTAAAATCGTAACAGATGGTGCTCCAGCGTCTAATAATGTATAATATGCTTTTTCAACCTCTCCGATACTTGACATTCCTGTAGAAAGTATAATTGGCTTTTTTTTCTGTCCAAATCTTCTTAAAAATGGAATATTTGTAACCTCGCCTGAACCTATTTTTAAAATAGGTAAATCCAATTCGTCTGCTAAGAAATCTAAACTTTTATAATCATCAGGTGTTGATAAAAACTGTACATTTTTAGATTCTGAATAACGTTTTAACTCTTTAAAATCTTCAAATGTTAATTCTAGTTTTTTTAGCATTTCAAACTGTGATGTACCCGATCCATCATTATCAATTTGATATTGTGCCTTTTGAGCAGATATATCTACAATATCTTCAGTAATCCAAGTTTGAAATTTAACAAAATCTACACCTGCTATAGCTGCTATATCAATTAATTCTTTAGCTAAATTTACATCACCATTATGGTTAACTCCTGCTTCCGCAATTATTATAACTTTACTCATAAACTAAATTCTTACACTACTTGGGATATTCACCAATCTGTCCTCTAACCAAAGAGCATTATCTATATTCTGACAAGGAGCATTTTTAAACATATCTAACTTATTCATTAATGTCCAAACTGGTCTAGTCATAACATTATTACTATTTGTAAATTCCAAAAAAGCATCTCTTTCATTTCTGTCTTTTAATACGATTGCATTTAACCAATAATTTGATTTGGAATTAATCGGTTCATCAACAAATTGAATTTCAATTGTACTGAAAAAATCTTTGTACGTTCTAGATAACTCTCTCTTATTTGAAATAAAGCTCGACAAATTTTCCATTTGAGCACATGCTAATGCAGCATTCAAATTTGGTAAACGATAATTATATCCAATATAATCATGTTCAAAATTCCAAGGATGTGGTTTTTTGGCTTGAGTAGATAGATGTTTAGCTAAATAACCATAATTATCATCATCTGTTATTATAACTCCACCGCCACCGCAAGTAATTGTTTTATTACCATTAAAACTATATACTCCTAATTTTCCAAATCTACCTGTTTGCTTATCCATATAAGTACTCCCTAATGATTCAGCTGCATCTTCAATTACATGCACTTTATGTTTATCACACAATGAAACTATTTGATCAATTTTAACTGGATGTCCAAATGTGTGCATAGGAACGCAAGCAGCTATCCGTTGGTTTGTTCTTTTATAGAAAGTATTACCATTGATATCAGAATATGTTTCTGTTAAAAAAAAAGATTCTAATTTATCTACAGACAATCCTAATGTCTCTTTATCAACATCAACAAATAATGGCTGAGCGCCAATGTAACTAATTGAATTACAGGTAGCAATAAATGTTAATGGCTGTGTGATAACCAAATCACCAGATTTAACACCTGCAATTAACAGGGATAAATGCAAAGCTGAAGTTCCATTTGCAGTCGCAACAGCATATTTTGCACCCGTAAACTGTTTTATTTTTTCTTCAAATAAATCTACATATTTACCAACAGAAGAAACAAAAGTTGAATCAATACAATCATTTATATATTGTTTTTCATTACCAACAAACCTAGGTTCATGAAGTGGAATCAACGATTCAGTTTCATTAAAAGTATCTTTAATAAAATTGACAATTTTACTGTACATAAATTCAAGTGTATGTTATTGAAATTAAATTAAACAAAAATAGTAAACAAATACTTTATTATAGAGCAAGAATATTAATATACTCTTACAATTCGTACCATCCAAAACAATACAAAAAGCATAAAAATAAATTGAGTCCAATTAACCCAAATGAGTACCGAATTAAAACTTAAGGAATGACCTAAGAAAAATGGAAGATTTAAAAAAGAAATTAAAAGAACTGAACCAACTAGCCCTATCCAAAAAAAAGCTTTCAATTTTCCAAGCACAACAGGTAATTGAGAAATAGGAGAAACTATAAGATTCAGCATTAACCATGGTGCCATAATTTGAGAATATTCTCCTGCTTGCCTCCAATTTTCACCAAAAATAAAAGCAAATAATTCATCTCCAATAAAAAATAATAATCCAAATGGAACAATAGAAAATAAAAATAAATTACGCATTGTTTCAAGAGTAATGGCAACCAAAGATTCTCCATTATTTTTTTTTGATGCAATCTTCTGGAAATATACTTGACCTATAGCCGAGCCTAAAACAGTAAGTGGTAGTTTTAACATCTTAAATGAAAAATCATAGGAACCTAAAGTTGTCTTGTCATAATACAGTAAGATAAAAAAAACAATTAATATCTCTCTAGAAATGTCAAGAATAGCATGTGGTAAATTCACTTTAGGGAATTCAATATAGGTTCTACCTATTATAGTCTTTCTTTTTGAGATTGCAAAATCTTTATACTTCAATTTTAATAAATGATATTTTCTGGTAAACCATGATGCAGGCAATACTACACCAACAATATAACCCAAAATCAACCCCTTATAACCTAATCCCAAAAAGCCAAATAAAATATTTGAAGAATTCATAGAAAGTGAATTAAGCATTCTAACTCTACTTACTTCTCTAAAGTCCCCATTTCTTAATCCCCAATTATTACCAATATTCACTAAACATAATGGCGCAAATCCAAGTGGAATCATTAATAAGATAAAAGTTGTTGATGACTCTTTAGACCAAAAAAATGCCATTATTACAACAATTATTATCGAACTAATAAACGTTAATAAAATTAATTGAACCAATAGTCTATATAAAGAAAACGCATGTTCATTTCTTTTCGGTAATGCAATGGCTGACTCAAAACGAGCTGTTGCTATCGTAGAAACAAATAAAATAATTCTAGTATAAACAGAAAAATAGGCTGTTTCTTCTGGAGTATATATTCTTGAAATAATAGGTGAGAGAGCAAAAACAATTATTTGAGATAACACGGTACCAGTAACCAATGTCATAACAGACTTCGCAAAATCGCCTTTTATTTTAGAACGGATTTTCATAATAAAAAAACCTCCTCATTACAGAGGAGGTAGAGTATTTATTTAGCGTAGTTAACAGACCTTTTTTCACGTATTACAGTAACTTTTACTTGTCCTGGATACGTCATTTCTGTTTGTATACGTTGTGAAATTGTGAATGATAATTCATCCGCCTTTAAATCAGTAACTTTTTCACTTTCTACTAATACACGTAATTCTCTACCCGCTTGAATAGCGTATGCACTAGTTACACCATCGTAAGACAATGCCAAACTTTCAAGTTCTTTAATACGTTTGATGTAAGATTCAACTATTTCACGACGTGCTCCTGGACGTGCTCCTGATACGGCATCACATACTTGAACAATCGGTGCAATTAAAGTTGTCATTTCTACTTCATCGTGGTGAGCTCCAATAGCATTACAAACATCTGGTTTTTCACCATATTTTTCAGCTAGTTTCATACCCAAAATAGCATGTGGCAATTCTGGCTCTTCATCTGGAACTTTACCTATATCATGAAGTAAACCTGCTCTTTTAGCTAATTTTACATTCAATCCTAATTCTGCAGCCATTATTGCGCACAAATTAGCTACTTCACGTGAGTGCTGAAGTAAATTTTGACCATAGGAAGAACGATATTTCATACGTCCAACCATTCTTGTTAATTCAGGATGTAAACCGTGAATACCTAAATCTATACAAGTTCTTCGTCCTGTCTCAGCAATTTCTTCTTCTAAAGATTTCTTTGTTTTTGCAACAACTTCTTCAATACGCGCTGGATGTATACGTCCATCAGAAACTAACTGATGCAATGACAAACGAGCAATTTCTCTTCGTACTGGATCAAAACAGGAAAGAATAATTGCCTCTGGTGTATCATCTACAATAATCTCAACACCAGTAGCTGCTTCAATCGCACGGATATTTCTACCTTCACGACCAATAATTCTACCTTTCACTTCATCTGATTCGATATTAAAAACAGAAACGGCATTTTCAACAGCTTGTTCAGTTGCTACACGTTGTATCGTTTGAATAACAATTTTTTTAGCTTCTCTATTTGCGTTTAATTTAGCTTCTTCTGTTACTTCTTTAATATGAGACATCGCTTGAGTTCTAGCTTCGTCCACTAAAGCCTCCATCATGTGATTTTTTGCCTCTTCTACTGTCATACCACTAATTCTAGATAATTCAGCTACACGTTTCTGTTGTGTTTTATCTAATTCTTGATGTTTAGCCTCAACAGCACTAATTTTATGATCTAAATCTAACTGAAGCTTTTCAATTTCTTTTTCTTTTCTAGCAACTTCTTCAGTCTTTTGAGATAAAGTTTTTTCTTTTGCTTTTACTCTATCTTCATTTGACTGCATTTTACGTTCGCGGTCTTTGATAACTTCTTCGTGTTCCTCTTTTAATTTTAAGAAACGTTCTTTTGCTTGAAGAATTTTTTCTTTTTTGACAGATTCTCCTTCATGCTCAGCATCTGTTAAAATTTTCTCTGTGCGTTTTTTTAACAACACATTTTGAATAACGAAAGCTATGACACCCCCGATAATCAAACCGATTAAAGTACCCAATAATATTCCCATAGTATTTTCTTTAAACTATTAAAAAATAGTAATTAATAATAACTAAAGAGAATTTAGATCTTTTAAAAGTGCGTCAAGCGATTGCTCAACTTTTTCCAGTT
>CANGHE010000033.1 GCA_947453545.1 Flavobacteriia bacterium | reverse complement strand
CTGCAAATGGGAAAACCGAAGAAGCAAGTCTAGCCAAATTTGAATGCCACGATCAAAACATCGACATACAAGTTTGTGTAAAAGGCCTAGAAACCTATGGCTGGAAACCAAGAGAAAAATGCAAAACGCAAAATGGTGCTTATAATCCAGATAAAGACGTGCGTTTTTTTAGCGATGCACCAGATATGTTTTTCCAATTGACAGACGGACAATTTGCTATTTTCTTTCCAGAAGATGTGCATGCTCCAATGATTGGCGAAGGCGAAATAAAAAAAGTAGTAATAAAAGTTAAAATATAAAGTATGAGTACCATTCAAGAAGTATCAGATGCCATTGTACAACAAGGAATGCTTCCTTTGTATTTCAATGCCGACGAAACCATAACAATAGAAGTATTAAGAGCCATTTACAGAGCAGGAATTAAAGCGGTTGAATATACAAGCCGTGGTGAAACCGCCTTGTCGAATTTCACTAAAATGGTAGAAGTGAGAAATGCCGAAATGCCTGATTTGTTGTTAGGTATTGGAACTATAAAAAACTTACAACAAGCCGAAGAGTATTTTGCAGTTGGTGCTGATTTTTTCATCAGTCCGGGATTTGTTCCAGAAGTTGCTGCATTTTTAAAAAGCAAAGGAGTTTTATACAGTCCCGGTTGTATGACGCCAACAGAAATTATAGTAGCCGAAAATGCTGGGATTCACTTCATCAAATTGTTTCCTGGTAATATGCTAGGACCCGATTTCTTGAGTGGTATCAAAGATCTTTTTCCAAAATTATTGTTCATGCCAACAGGCGGAGTAGATACCACCAAAGAAAATATCGGAGGCTGGTTTAAAGCCGGCGTTTCGGCTGTAGGAATGGGAAGCAAATTAATTAGCAAACAATTGATGGCAGATAAAGATTATGCTACCATAGAATCGGAAACGAAAACGGTTTTGGCTTTAATTCAATCGATAAAAAACTAACATATGAAAACAGTAGTAATAACAGGTGCGGGAGGAGTTTTGTGTGGTACATTGGCAAAAGCCTTGGCTAAACAAGGTTACCAAATAGCCCTTTTGGATTTAAAAAAAGAAGCTGCAGATGCTGTTGCAAACGAAATTAATGCAGCCGGCGGAAAAGCCATTGGAGTTGCAGCAAATGTGTTAGAAAAAGAATCATTGGAAGCAGCCAGAAAAGAAGTCAATGAAAAATTGGGAAGTTGCGATATTTTGGTAAACGGGGCAGGTGGAAACCATCCACTGGGTACCACATCAAATCCATTTTTATTAGAAGAGGACTTGCAAAATACAACCGAAGGTTTCAAAACTTTTTTCGATTTGGATGCCGAAGGTATAAAGTTCGTTTTCAATTTAAACTTTATAGGAACTTTATTGCCAACGCAGGTTTTTTCTAAAGATATGATAGGCAAAAAAGGTTGTAGCATTTTGAATATTTCTTCGATGAATGCCTTTACACCATTGACAAAAATACCAGCTTATAGTGGCGCAAAAGCGGCGGTATCAAACTTTACGCAATGGCTGGCAGTACATTTTTCAAAAGTGGGAATTCGCGTGAATGCCTTGGCTCCAGGATTTTTCTTAACAGATCAAAACCGTGCTTTATTGACAACTCCAGACGGAAATTTAACTCCAAGAGGGAACAACATTATAGATCAAACTCCAATGGGAAGATTTGGAGAACCTGAAGATTTAATCAGCACCACTCTTTATTTGTGCGATGACGCATCTTCTTTTGTAACGGGTGTAGTTATTCCTATTGATGGAGGATTTAGCGCGTTTAGCGGAGTTTAAAAAAATATTTAATTTATACCTAATAGTTATGGAACAAACATGGAGATGGTACGGACCCAATGACCCTGTAAAATTATCTGACGCGAAACAAGCCGGAGCAACTGGAATTGTTACTGCATTACACCATATTAAAAATGGGCAAGTGTGGGAAGTAGACGAAATCATGAAGAGAAAAAATGAAGTGGAAGCGGCGGGATTGACTTTTTCTGTTGTAGAAAGTATTCCGGTTCACGAGGACATCAAAAAACAATCGGGTGATTATTTGCAATATATAGAAAACTATAAACAAAGTATTAGAAACTTGGCGTCTTGTGGCGTTAATATTGTGTGCTATAATTTCATGCCTGTATTAGATTGGTCTAGAACCGATTTATCATATGAAATGCCAGACGGCTCTAAAGCCTTACGTTTTGATATCAACGAATTCGCAGCTTTTGAGTTGTTTATTTTAAAAAGACCAGGGGCAGAAAACACGTATTCTGAAGCGCAAAAAGCGAAAGCAAAAGCTACTTTTGAAAAATTAACGGATGCTGATAAAGTAAAATTGCAACAAAATATTATTGCAGGATTGCCAGGCGCGGAAGAATCCTACACTGTGGAAGATTTCTTAAAAGTGCTTCAAGGCTATGACGGAATTGATGCCAATAGATTGAAAGAAAATTTATATTATTTCTTGCG
Organism: Flavobacteriia bacterium; assembly: GCA_947453545.1. Taxonomy (GTDB): domain Bacteria; phylum Bacteroidota; class Bacteroidia; order Flavobacteriales_D; family Crocinitomicaceae; genus CANHVK01. The sequence continues at coordinate 18,629 of CANGHE010000033.1, read as the reverse complement.
TGAAATCATTCCTGTCGCCGAAAGTGTTGGTGTATTAATGGCGATTCATCCTGATGATCCTCCCTACCCTATTTTAGGATTGCCAAGAGTGGTCAGTACCGAAGCGGATTTGATTCAATTATTAAACTCAATTGATTCTCCCTCCAATGGATTTTGTATGTGTACAGGTTCTTACGGCGTTATTGCTGATAATGATTTGCCAGGAATTGTTGATCGTCATGGTGCTAAAATGAATTTTATTCATTTAAGAAGTACCCAACGTGATGCAGAAGGAAATTTTTATGAAGCCAACCATTTAGAAGGAGATGTTGATATGTATGAAGTTGTAAAATCGATTCTAAAAAAACAAAAAGAAACAAAAAGAATCATTCCTATGCGACCCGATCACGGACATCAAATGTTAGACGACTTGAACAAAAAAACCAATCCAGGATATTCAGGAATTGGTCGTTTACGCGGTCTTGCTGAATTAAGAGGTTTAGAAATGGGAATAGAACGAAGTTTATTTTAATATAAATTATGGCTGAAAATATATTTATTACGGATGACTTTTTGTTACATAGTGAAGCCGCAAGAATACTGTATCACGATTTTGCAAAAGCCCAACCCATTTTTGATTACCACTGTCATTTGTCTCCAAAAGACATTGCCGAAGACCGCCAATTTGAGAATTTATATCAGATATGGATTGATGGCGATCATTATAAATACAGAGCCATGCGCGCCAATGGGGTGGATGAAAAATTCATAACAGGCGAAGCGAGCGATTATGAAAAATTTATCAAATGGGCAGAAACGGTTCCTTATACATTAAGAAATCCTTTGTACCATTGGACTCATTTGGAATTGAAAAATTATTTTGGCATCACTACTTTATTGGATGCTGATTCTGCGGAAGCCATTTATAATCAATGTTCTGATTTATTGAAAAAACCAGAATACAGTGTAAAAAATATACTTCGTAAGATGAATGTTGCTGTTGTTGGAACTACGGATGACCCAACGGATGATTTGCGCTACCACAAACAATTACAAGATGATAATTTTGAAATTAGAGTTTTGCCTTCTTTTCGTCCGGACAAAGCATCGGAAATGGAAAAAGGACAAGCATTTGTAGAATGGATTCGAAAATTAGCAAAAACAGTTGGCCATGCTATAACTGATTTTCCAACGTTAATAAATGCACTTCAAGAACGTCATGATTTTTTTCATGAAATGGGTTGTCGCATTTCCGATCACGGACATGCTAATTTCTATGGAGAGGAATATACTTCTACAGAAGTAAACGCCATATTCGAAAAAGCATTGAAAGGCGAAGTAGTTTCTGTTTTAGAAATCATTAAATACAAATCAGCAGTATTATTTGAATTGGCTTTGATGAATAAGAAAAAATCTTGGGCACAACAATTTCATGTTGGTGCCATAAGAAACAACAATGCTAAAATGCTTCAAGATATTGGTCCTGATCAAGGATTTGATTCTATTGGCGATTTGAACATGGCTGATAATATGAGCAAATTCTTCGGGAGATTAAGTCAATGCGATGGTTTAACAAATACTATTGTCTATAATTTAAATCCTCGTGATAGTGAAATGTTTGCCTCGATGGCGGCTAACTTTAACGATGGAAAAGTGGCTGGTAAAATGCAATATGGCGCTGCTTGGTGGTTTTTGGACCAAAAAGATGGAATGGAAAAACAATTGGACGTGCTTTCTAACTTTGGTTTATTGAGCCGATTTGTTGGAATGGTAACCGATTCCAGAAGTTTCCTTTCTTTTCCTCGTCACGAATATTTCAGACGCATCTTGTGTAATGTTCTTGGCGATGAAATTCAAAAAGGTGAATTACCAAAGAATATGAAACATATCGGAACAATGGTAGAAGCCATTTGTTATAAAAATGCAGTAGGTTATTTTAATATAAATAAGCAATAAATAAAATCCGAATTTGTATAAATTCAAAAACTAACTAAACCTAATAAACTACTAATGAAAGAAACGAATCAATCAATCGGAAAATACAGATGGACCATTTGTGGTTTACTATTTTTTGCAACTACTGTAAACTATTTAGACCGTCAAGTATTGAGTCTATTAGCACCAAGTCTGTCAAAAGAATTCAATTGGTCTAATAGCGATTATGCCAATATCACAGCAGTATTCCAGTTTATTTATGCTATTTCGATGCTTTTTGCAGGTAGAATTATTGATAAATTAGGCACCAAAAAAGGATATATTTTAGCAATTACAGTTTGGTCATTAGGTGCAATAATGCATGCTTATTCTTTGCCTGTTGGAACTGCATTTTCTACATTTATGGTTTGGATTGGAGTTGGAGCAGTTCCAATTTCAATTGCTGGATTTATGCTCTCACGAGCTGTTTTAGGTTTCGGAGAGTCTGGAAATTTCCCTGCAGCAATAAAAGCGGTGGCAGAATATTTTCCTAAAAAAGAACGTTCATTTGCAACAGGAATTTTTAATTCGGGTTCTAATGTAGGAGCAATTTTAGCACCATTAACAGTTCCTGTGATTGCAGAATATTATGGTTGGGAATTTGCATTTATACTTGTTGGAGCTATTGGATTTATATGGGTAATTGCCTGGTTTATTTTTTATGAAATTCCATCAAAACAAAAAAGATTATCAAAAACAGAATATGATTATATTCATGATGATGAAGCAGTAATAAACGAAAATATTGAAGCTCCCAAAGAAGAAAAAGTAGCTTGGTTTAAATTATTAGGATACAAGCAAACATGGGCTTTTGTGTTTGGCAAGTTCATGACCGATGGAATTTGGTGGTTCTTTTTGTTTTGGTTGCCAAAATATCTTGAAGCACAATTTGATATGAAAGGAACTGATATTGTACTTCCGTTGGCATTATTATATAGCATGACAATGATTGGAAGTATCGGCGGAGGCTGGTTTCCAATGTATTTCATAAATAAAGGACACAATGCTTACGAAGGTAGAATGAAAGCGATGCTTGTTATTGCAATATTTCCATTAGTGGTTTTGTTAGCGCAACCTCTTGGTCACATAACTTTTTGGATTCCAGTACTTTTAATTGGTGTTGGCGCCTCAGCTCACCAAGCGTGGTCGGCTAATATTTTCACTACAGTTTCTGATATGTTTCCTAAAAAAGCAATAGGTTCTATCATCGGAATTGGAGGAATGGCCGGTGGTCTTGGTGGTGTTTTAGTGTCTAAATTAGGTGGCGCTTTATTTGATTATTATGATGGTTTAGGTCATATTCAAACAGGTTATACCATCATGTTTGCAATTTGTGCTGTAGCTTATTTGATAGCTTGGTCAGTAATGAAAACATTAGTTCCTAAATATAGTCCGATAACTGATTTGTAGTTATATAATATAAAAGCGAATCATTTGAAATCTATTTCACGGTTTTATCAATTGTTAAATATATTTTCAATAAGTTTTACTTAATAATTTTAAGAATGAATTCATCTTCTAACATATTCAGTTTAATAACAAGGAAAAGTGTTGTGTTATTTTCAATTATAATTAATTCAACGCTACTTTATTCACAAGAAATACCCCAAATAATTAGTCAGAAAGAAGTTTCCTCACAAAACTTTTTACCTGATTTTAGTTATGCGGGGTATCATTTTGGAAATATTAAAATTCCAATCATTAATGAAAAAGTAATTTTAGCAGCTGATTTTGGTGTAATTGCCAATGACAATTTAGACGACTCTAAAGCGTTATTAAAAGCATTTAAAGCTGCAAATGAAGTTCAAGGTAGTGTTGTTTTACAATTGCCTGCAGGAAAATTAATTCTAAGTGACATCTTATATATTGAGCGAAGTAATTTTGTGTTACGTGGGGCTGGTTCAGGAAAAGAAGGAACAGAAATTTTCTGCCCTCGTCCAATGATGTATTTAAAAAATCAAGAATCTCTTGCGGAACTTCGCGAATATTTAACTTCAACAGGTAAAAGACAAGTCGAAAAAGAGAATAATATCGACTTGCCTTTTTCTCAATATGCATGGTCAGGTGGAATGATTTGGACGCAAGTTCCAAACCAACGTGTTAAATCATATTTGGAAAAATACGATACTCCGCCAACGGTTCTAGCTAAAGTTATTGAAGGAAAAAGAAATGAAAGTGTTTTTACTGTTTCAGAGGTAAATGGTTTAAAAGTAGGCGATATTGTTGAATTAGATTTGTTCAATAAAGAAGGTGAAAAAGGAAATATTATAGAAGCTTTATATAAAAATTCGAAAGTTAAAGTAGGCTATTCTCATTGGAAACAACCAGCATTGGCTTTAGTGCGCCAGCAAGTTGAAATCGTATCCATTTCTAAAAATAAAGTTACAATTAAAACGCCTTTATTAATTGATATAAAACCAAATTATCAAGCACTTTTAATAGAATGGAATCACTTGTCCGAAGTTGGTATAGAGCATTTACGAATCAGTTTTCCGGATGCAGCAAGAGTGGCACATCATGTGGAACAAGGATATAATGGTATTTTTTTAACCCGTGTTTTTAATAGTTGGGTTCAAGATGTAAGTATCAATAATGCGGAAAGTGGCATTCTAACAGAAGAAATTGCTAATATAACAATTAAAGATATTGTAACAGAAGGGAAAAATATTGCTCATTATACGGTTGCAATGGGTGGTGTTCACAATGTTTTGGTAGAAAATTTGAAAGTCTATAATAAAGCAGTTCATCCTTTAAGTTTCAATACTTTTTCTACTAAAAATGTATATGAAAATTGTGAGATTTTTACCGACCCTGATTTAGACCAACATGCAGGAGCCAATCATCAGAATTTATTTGATAATATTAAAGTGCATTTTGAAGCTAATGCAGATAACAAATATCCCCTTTTTGAAGGAGGAGGTGCCGGTTATTGGAAACCATCACACGGTGCCTATTCCACTTTTTGGAATATTAACGTGGATGTTTCGGGTGATAATTCTTATCCAATTGAACTAAACGGAATGGATGAAGGGCCTTTTGCAAGAATAATTGGAATTAATGGCAACAGAAATTTCACAGTCAAATATGGACCAGATGCCTATATAGAATGTATAAATAAGCCTATGACAAAGATTCCGTCTTTATATGGCTATCAATTAAAAAAACGATTAAAGTAATTTTTTTTGTTTATCAAAAGTTAATATAGTAATTTCACTATATGATTAAACGATTTGAATTATTTTCAGATAAATACAGAATGAAAAACCTACTGCTATTTTCCCTTATTATTTTTTTTAATGTCGATTCTTTCTCTCAATCTAACCGATACACATTAAAAAATATTACAACTGTAAATGGACTTTCACAAAGTTCTGTTATTGCTATTCACCAAGATTTACAGGGACAAATGTGGTTTGGAACTCGCGATGGTCTTAATAAATACGACGGCAGTAGTATAACTGTTTTTCGAAACAACCCTAAAGATAATTTTTCGATTTGCAATAATGACATTCTTTCTATTGAAGGTGATAAAACTGGAAATATATGGGTAGGAACCTATAACGGACTTAACTGTTATAATCCAGTCACGAATATTTTTAAGCATTATTTGCATGGCAATGCCATAAATACCTTATCTAATAATACAATTTGGAATATTAAAGAAATTAAAAATGAAATCTGGATTGCAACTGCAGGTGGATTGTCGATTTTTAATAAAACTACTCAAAACTTTACTTCCGTTTTTCATAATTCAAAGAACAATTTAAGTCTTCCTAATAATTTTGTTTTGTCTATTTATGAAACTAAAAAAGGAGCAATTTGGGTTGGAACTTCTAAAGGATTGTGCAGATTAATAAGCCGTAAAGGCAATATTTTTTCATTCAAACAATATTATACCGCAAACAACGAAAGTGTTTATGTACAGGACATTAAAGAAGATTATTTAGGAAATTTATGGGTTGCTACCAAAACAAATGGGCTTTTAAAATTGGATTCAACTTCACAAAAACTGCTCCCATTTTCAGTAAATCAGAACGTATTAAATACCGATGTAAGAACTTTAGATTTTGATAAAAAAGGAGTTGCTTGGGTTGGGACGTATGAAGGTGTGAGTATAATTCAAACAAATGGAAGCATTCAAAAAGTATATAATAATCCTGATAGAAAGACAAGTTTCGGGAAAATTAAATCTGTTTTTACAGATAAAAAAGGTTCGGTTTGGATTGGATCTTACTACAATGGAATTAGTATTTGGGATGAATCGAATAACAATTTTACCAATTTGAATCAAAATTCTGGAACAAGTGCATTAAGTTATGATGTAGTAAGTTCAATGGCTGCTGATGCGAATAAAAATATATATATCGGAACTGAAGGCGGAGGGATTACTGTTTTGGACAGTAAAACGGGAATTACTTCAAAAATCAGTTCAGCTGCATCTAACGGCATTTCTGTTGATAATATTAAATCAATGTGTCTCTCAAATTCTGGTATTCTTTGGATTGGAACTTTTACCGAGGGATTAGCAGCCTATGATATTAAATCTAAAAGATTTGTAAATGATCAAATTGCTCCCGAATTAAAAAATACATTAAAAGAATCTGGTGTATATGTAATTAAAAAAGGGCGAAAGGACAATGTCTTTTGGTTGGGTACTTTTGGCAAAGGTTTAATTAGATACGATAGTTCAAATAATTCCTATCAGATAATTGGTAATGATAACTATTCTGATAATTTTTTGACTAATAATAGAGTGAGAACATTGTTAATAGATAAAAAAGACAATTTGTGGATTGGAACCCAAAGTGGTCTGAATGTGATTAATCTTAATGATTTTGACAATAAAACCTATCATATAAAACACTATTTCTTCGATAACAAATTGCTTTCTGGTGATGATATTTTATCATTATTTCAAGATAAAAAAGGAAAAATTTGGATAGGAACCAAGGCTAAAGGGCTTTATGATTTTGACGGTACAAATTTTCATAAAATTAATATTAAAAAAGACGATTCAGATGTAACGGCAATACATTCTATTGCTGAAGATGACACTAATAATTTATGGATGAGTTCTAATTATGGTATTATCAAATATAATTTATCCAATAAATCTGCCTTTATTTATGACCAAAAAGACGGTTTAGTAAGTAATGAGTTTAATGACAATGCCTTTTTACAACTTGGCTTTAACAAATTTTACTATGGTGGCCCTTCGGGAATCACCTATTTTGACACAAATAAAATCCCAATAAATAAATATTCCCCTCAAGTTATTTTAACCGATTTTAAAATTGCTAACAAATCTATAAATGTTGCCAATGAAAATGACATTCTAGAAAAAGCAATTTCCTTTACAAAATCACTAACTTTAAGTTATGACAAAGCCAATTTCACTATAAATTTTGCAATTCCCAATTTTGTGAATGCTACAAATAATCAATATTCCTATCGATTAGTTGGTTTAGATAATGAATGGACGACAACATCAAATACTTCGGCATCATTTACGATACAAAATTCAGGAACGTATGTTTTTGAGGTAAAGGGTGCAAATAATGATGGAGTTTGGAATACTGTTCCAACCACTTTAGAAATAGTTGTAAAACCCGCGCCTTGGAAAAGCTGGTGGGCACTTTCCTTATATGCAATTTTATTATGGATTTCACTTTATGGTTTGGCATGGATTATAAAATCTAAAGAAAAATTGCGTCAGGAATTATTATTGGAATACAGAGAAAGCGAAAGAAATAAAGAAGACAACAGTGCGAAACTACAGTTTTTTACAAATATTTCTCACGAGTTTAGAACGCCTTTAACCTTGATTTTAGGTCCATTACAACAAATACTTTTGAACTACAATGGTTCAAATGAAATGTATAAAAAACTCCTTGTAATTGAAAGTAGCGCCAATCATCTTTTGAAATTAATCAATAGATTGATGGATTTTAGAAAATTTGAAAACAATCAATTTATACTGGAAGCAGCCGAAGGGAATATTGTTAAATATATCAAGGAAATCTTTTTATCTTTTACAGAATATGCCAAAGATGGGGGTTATAAATTTACTTTTGAATATTCAGATGAGGAGATTTTAGTCTATTTTGATAGGTTGAAATTAGAACGCGTTTTCTATAATTTGATTTCAAATGCCTTCCGCTATACGCCAAAAGGAGGTGAAATTGCCATTAATATTAGAAAAGAAAATAACGAAGTTATTATTGAAGTTGAAGACAATGGAATTGGAATTGCAAAGGAACATATCGAAAAAATATTTGACTTGTTTTTTGAAATTCCAACGCACAATGAAGTTCAAATAAATTATAATAAAGGCACTGGTATTGGTTTGTCTATTGTAAAAAATATTATAAATCTTCACAAAGGAACCATTTCGGTTGAAAATAAAAGCACCAATGGAGTTGTTTTTAAAGTGGTAATGCAACTTGGCAGAAAACATCTTTCGGACAAAGAAATTTTAAAAGATTTTAAAATAAGTGATGATGTTGCGCAATATGAAGTTCAACTGGATTTGCCAGAAATTAAGGAAGATGACGATATAAACGACTTAGATGTTACCGCTGAAAAACTAACAGTTTTAATTGTAGAAGATCATAAAGTCTTACGATCTTTTATGAAAAATCTACTTAAAACAGAATACAATGTTATCGTTGCTGAAAATGGTGAGGTAGGTTTGAAAAAAGCGTTGAAATTTGTCCCGGACTTAATTGTAAGTGATGTAATTATGCCAGAAATGGTGGGAACAGAATTGTGTGCTAAAATTAAGGAAAACATTAAAACGAGTCATATTCCTGTAATATTACTAACTTCGAGATCTTCATTGATTTATAAAATTGAAGGTTTAGAAAGTGGCGCAGATGATTACATAAGTAAACCATTTAACCTAATCGAATTCAAATTAAGAATAAAAAATCTGCTTGACTCTAAACAACGTTTAAAAGCTAAATTTTCATCTGAAGACAATTTTGTGCCAAGCGAAATTGCCGTTTCTTCATTAGACGAACAATTGTTAAAGAAAGCGTTTAAAGTTGTGGAAGAAAATATTTCAAACGAACAATTTGATATTCCATTTTTTTGTTCTGAACTTGGCGTTAGTAGAACGATGCTTTTTACTAAAATAAAAGCTTGGACTAATTTTACCCCCAATGAGTTTATTCATGAAATTAGGATGAAAAGGGCTGCGCAATTATTAGAGCAAAACAAGATAAACATATCCCAAATTAGCTACAAAGTAGGGTTTAATAATCCTAAATATTTTAGTAAATGTTTCCAAAAGAAGTTTGGCGAGACCCCTACGCAATACTTGAATAAGTTCTCAGACGATTCGAAAGTCTAAGCAAAACAAACATTTATTACGCTTTAGTATTTTTGAATACCCTATTTTGGATTTTTGAAATCCTACGTCAATCTATATTTGTAGAACGAAATTGAAGAAAATTAAAATCATTTTCATTGTATAAATAATCTCTATGAGTTTATTGTCAATACATTTTTTTAAGATGATGTGATTTTAACTATTTTTTCGGAAGTGTTTAATCAGATATTCAAATCTATCATGAAGAAATTTAATTATTTACTCTATATAATTTTATTTAACGTAATCAATATTAATTGTCAAGCCCAATACAAACCAGCTACAATTCAAGTTAAAAAAGAAATCAATTCTAGATTTTTAAAACTTTTAGATTTTCCTATTGATTCCGTTTCTATTCCAAGAAGTATGGATTGTTCAACTGGAATTGTAAAAAAAGTAAAATCAAAAGATTGGACAAGTGGTTTTTATGCAGGTAATCTTTGGCAGATTTACAAACTTACAGGCGATATTAGATACAAAGAAAAAGCAGTTGTATGGAATTCATTTATTGAAAAAGAAAAATTCAATAATACTACACACGATATGGGTTTCAAAGTATTTTGTAGCTTTGGAAAAGGATTAAAAGCTGAAGACAATACAAAATATAAAAATATTATTGTAAAAAGCGCACAAACTTTAATTACTAGATTCAATCCAAAAATTGGAGCAATCAGATCTTGGAATCACAGCAAAGAACTTTTCGATTATCCAGTTATTATTGACAACATGTTAAATCTCGAATTGTTATTTGAGGCATCAAAAATTTCCGGTGATTCTACATTTAGAAACATTGCAATTAAACATGCAAATACTACACTTAAAAATCATTTTAGAAAAGACAACAGTTGTTACCATGTTGTTGATTATGACACTATTTCCCATGGGGTTAGAAAAAAAGTCACCTTTCAAGGATTCAACGACGAATCATCTTGGGCAAGAGGACAATCATGGGCAGTTTACGGTTTTACGATGGCTTATCGCTATACAAAAAACAAAGAATACCTAAAACAAGCCGAAGCGACAGCCAAGTATTATATAAATTATAAAACATTACCGGAAGATGGTATTCCTTATTGGGATTTCAATGACACGAGTATTCCTAATGCTCCTAGAGATGCTTCTTCAGCAGCAGTAATGGCTTCTGCATTAATAGAATTATATTTTTTTACAAAAAACCAAACTTATTTAGACTATTCAAATAAAGTAATAAACACATTAAGTTCTGATAAATATCTTTTAAATGAAAATGTAAAAGGGCCATTTATTTTAGATCATAGTACTGGAAATTGGCCTAAAAAAGATGAAATAAATCAGCCAATTATCTATGCTGATTATTATTTTTTGGAAGCAATTATTAGAAAACAATCTCTTTAAATTTTATGAAATTCAAATTTTACAGCTCTAATTATATACTAACTTTTATTTTATTATTTGTTTATAACTTTTTCTATGCTCAAAAATCAGAAAGCGCAGTTCGAACAAAAACCAATATTGATTTAGGTTGGAATTACTTAGAAAACGATACTAAAAATATATCGGAAGTAAAAAACGCATCGAATTGGGTTGCCTTAAATCTCCCACATTCTTGGAACAGTCAAGATGCAACTGATAATGAACCGGGCTACAGAAGAAGTGCAAGTTGGTATAAAAAAAATCTTGTTATATCAAAAATCAATTCGAATCAACTTTACAAATTGTATTTTGAAGGCGCCAATATTACAACAAAAGTCTATGTAAACGGAAAAGAAGTGGGCGAACATATTGGAGGTTATATAGGATTTACTTTTGATATTTCTAAGTTTATTAAAGAAGGAAATAATGAAGTTTTAGTTCGTGTTGATAACAGTTATAATATTGAAATAATTCCGTCTCAAAAAAGCGATTTTATTATATTTGGAGGAATTACAAGAGATGTTTGGTTGCTTTCAATGGCAAAAACCAATATTGATAACATTAAAATAACTACACCTCAAGTTTCAGAAAAATTAGCATCTTTAAATGTAATTGCAACTGTTAAAAATCTTCAAAACGCAAGTGGTTTCAATTATATAGCCCAATTATCTAATCCAAAAGGAAAAATAGTGGCAACTAAAAAAGGAAATTTATCTGGAGAAGCAACTACAATTGCTTTTAACGATATAAAAAATCCGGAATTATGGGATGTTAACAAACCAAATTTATATTCTGTTGCTGTTTCATTGTTAGAAAATGGAATTGAAAAAGATAAAATTGAAGATAAAGTAGGTTTTAGATGGTTTGAATTTAAAGACAATGGTCCATTTTTCCTAAACGGAAAACGACTTTTAATTCGCGGAACGCACCGCCATGAAGAACATGCAGGTGTTGGTGCAGCAATGTCAAACGAGCAACATCGTAAAGACATGGAATCCATAAAAGAAATGGGGGCTAATTTTGTAAGATTGGCGCATTATCCGCAAGATCCAGAAGTTTATAAAGCATGTGATGAATTGGGTTTATTGGTTTGGGATGAATTACCATGGTGTCGCGGTGGAATTGGAAATGAAATTTGGCAAACCAATGCTAAAAACATGCTTGGTGAAATAATCAACCAAAATTACAATCATCCATCAATTATTCTTTGGTCTTTAGGAAATGAAATGAATTGGTTGCCAGATTTTGAAGATGGTGATAATACCGTAAAGACTAATGTTTTTTTAACAGAGCTTAATGATATTGCCCACAAAATGGACCCTACTCGTAAAACTGTAATTCGCAAATATGAAGAAGGTTCAAAAATTGTTGATGTATTTTCACCTTCAATTTGGTCCGGTTGGTATTCAGGAAGTTATAAAAGTTATAAAAAAGCAATCGATAAATACAAATTAGATTACAAGCACTTTATTCATGCAGAATATGGCGGCGATAGCCATGTTGGTCGCCATTCCGAAAACCCAATTACTGGCGAAGGTCAGATAAAATCCGAAGGTTGGGAAGAAGCAATCGTACAAACTAAAGTGGCTAATATTGCTCAAATTGGTGATTGGAGCGAGAATTATATCGTTGATTTGTTTGATTGGCATTTGCATATTTCTGAAAACGATCCAACATTTGTTGGGAATCTACAATGGGCATTTAAAGACTTCGCAACGCCTTTGCGTCCTGAAGATGATATCCCGTATATGAATCAAAAAGGTTTGGTTGACAGAAATGGAAATCCTAAAGATGCCTATTATGTATTCAAAAGTTATTGGAGCGACAAACCGTTTACTTACATCGAATCGCACACTTGGACTGAACGTCAAGGTCCAAAAGACACACCTCGAATTTTGAATGTTTACAGCAATTGTCCTAAAGTGGAGTTCTTTCAAAATGGAGTTTCTCTAGGAATAAAAGTGCGAGACATTACTGCTTTTCCTGCTTGTGGTTTGACTTGGGATGTTAATTTTACTGACGGAAAAAATACTTTCATCGCTGTAGGAATTTCAAATGATGGTAAAAAAGTATCCGACACCATCGATGTAAATTACCGTTTTACAAAAAATGGGCCTGCAGATGGATTGAAATTATCAGCAGAAAAAATGAAAAATGGAAATTATTTGGTAACTGCAATTGCAATCGATAAAAATAAATTACGTTGCCTCGATTATGAAGATCGTGTCTATTTTCAATGTTTATCTGGTGGTCAAACACTTAAAAACCAAGGAACACCCACTGGAAGTGAATCTATTAAAATGGCAAATGGGAAAGCATCAATCGAAGTTATTCCAAATTCAACAAGCGATTCTATCGAAATGAATATCTTGAATCAAAATTTTAAAGGAGAATTTTTAAAATTTAAAAAACAATAATTTAGGTATTTCTACCTCTTTCAGATGAAAAAAATTAGCCTAAAAGTTATTATGTTATTGATTGGAATTACAACTATTAGTTGTTCCAACACCAAAATGGCTTTTAATTTAAATGAAATTGAAAGAATCCGAGTGCTTAATAATGCAGCTACTTATTTAAATGAAGTTCCAGAAACAGTTACAACTTCATTTTGTGATAGAAGTACGGGAACCCAACACGATTTTTATTCGGAAGGTGATTATTGGTGGCCCGACGAAAAGAATCTAAATGGTCCTTATATTAGAAAAGACGGTTTGACCAATCCAGCAAATTTCACCGCGCATCGAGAAGCATTAATTAGGTTCAGCCAAATTGCTAGTGCTTTAGCTTCGGCTTATGTACTTACGAATGATAAAAAATATGCTGATAAACTTGCCCTTCATTTGAAAGCTTGGTTCGTAAATCCAGATACAAAAATGAATGCTAATTTGCTTTATGCACAAGCAATTAAAGGCGTTGCGACCGGTCGAGGAATTGGAATTATAGACACCGTTCATTTAGTTGAGGTTACCAAAGCTATTCACGCTATTGAGAATTCATCGGCACTTACAAAAGCTGATTTAGAAGCAATTAAATTTTGGTTTTCAATTTATTTGAATTGGATAACAACTCATGAATATGGAATTGCAGAACGTGATAATGGCAATAATCATAGTGTTTGTTGGACAATGCAAGTGGCTGCTTTTGCCGATTTGATAAAGGATACTAAAACTATGGATTTTTGTAGAAATTTCTATAAAACAATACTTTTGCCGAATCAAATGGATAAAGATGGTAGTTTTCCCTTGGAATTAAAACGAACAAAACCATATGGTTATTCTTTATTTAATTTGGATGCAATGACAAGTATTTGCCAAATACTTTCTACCAAACAAGACAATCTTTTTGCTTATACTACAATCGATGGAAAAAATTTAGAATTGGGTATAAAATTCATGGTTCCTTATATCGAAAACAAATCAATTTGGCCGTTTCAACATGATGTGATGTATTGGGATGAATGGCCAGTGCGACAATCGAGCTTACTTTTTGGCGGTATAGCCTATAAAAATAAAAAGTATATCGAATTATGGAAATCGCTCAAGGCAAATGTTACTACGGCTGAAATAATTAGAAATATGCCTGTTCGATACCCAATTTTATGGGTTTTAAATAATTAATATTGAACAAATCGTTTAAACCTTATTGAATTGTAATAGTCTTAAGAACATTAACAAAAACAACAACAAATAACAAATAAATTATAATGAAAAAGTTAATCGCAGCAGCTCTTTTAGGAATTTTATCAATTAATCCTGTAATTGCCCAAGAAAAATCAAAACCAAATGTTCTTTTTATTGCCATTGATGATTTGAAACCTTTGTTAGGTTGTTATGGAGATAAAATTATAAAAACACCAAATATTGATCGATTGGCAAAAATGGGGACTGTATTTTTGAATAATTATTGCCAACAAGCTGTTTGCGGACCAACACGTGCAAGTCTTTTGACAGGAATGAGACCCGATGTAACTAAAGTTCGTGATTTAAAAACAAAAATGAGGGATATGAATCCTAATATTGTAACACTCCCAGAATATTTTATCAGCCAAGGTTACACTACTTCCGGAATTGGTAAAATATTTCATCCGAGTTGTGTAGATAAAAAAGTAGATCCACAATCTTGGTCTATTCCTTTTTTAGTTCCAAAAGAATCTGATTATTTTGGAGGATTTCCAGTTCAAAAACATTATCAATCTCCTGAATTAAAAGCATTAAATGCTAAAGAAGAAGTTGTAAGTTCAGATGAAGATGGTAAAGGAAAAGGAAAAGGCAAAAAGAAAGGTAAAAAAGAAGAAACAGATGAAGATGGTGGTAGTTCTAGAGGACCTGCTTTTGAATGTCTTAATTTGCCAGATGACGCCTACGATGACGGCGTAAGTGCTAAACTTGCAGTAAAACAAATTGAAATGTTAAATGCTGCAAAAAAACCATTTTTTATGGCAGTTGGATTTCGTAAGCCACACCTTCCTTTTGTATCTCCAAAAAAATATTGGGATTTGTACAATCGAGAAGACATGCCTGTAGCACAATTTCAAGAACATGCGGCAAACAGTAAAGATTTTTCATATCAAAATTCGGGAGAAGTAAGCAGCTATTC
This sequence comes from Flavobacteriia bacterium, assembly GCA_947453545.1. Lineage (GTDB taxonomy): Bacteria > Bacteroidota > Bacteroidia > Flavobacteriales_D > Crocinitomicaceae > CANHVK01. The sequence continues at coordinate 3,316 of CANGHE010000033.1, read as the reverse complement.
GGGAGTTAAAGAATATGCAAAATATAATGATAAAGGGGTTAATAAATTTGGTTTAGCAATTGATAAACAAAAAGAATTAATTCATGCTTATTATGCTGCAGTTTCTTATACAGATGCTCAAGTTGGAATTTTATTGAACACATTAGAAAAACTGGGAACGCTTAACAATACTATTATTGTCCTTTGGGGAGATCACGGTTGGCATTTAGGAGACCATGATATGTGGGGAAAACACACAAATTATGAGCAAGCTACCAAAGCACCTTTAATTATTGCTGCACCAGGTTTAAAAGCTGGTCAAACTAAATCAATGACTGAATTTGTGGATGTTTATCCTACACTTTGTGAATTATCAGGTGGAAAAGTACCAAATTATTTAGATGGAAAAAGTTTGGTTCCTATAATGAGAAATAATAAAGCTTCGGTAAAAGAATATGCTATGAGCCAATATCCTCGCAAAATGGATAAAGCTGATATTAATAAAGTTGAAGATGGAAAAGGAAAATTAATGGGTTATTCTATGAGAACAGAACAATATCGTTATACTGTTTGGTTGAAAAATTTTACAAGCGACCAAGTTTATAGCGCTGATAAAGTTTATGCTAAAGAATTATACGATTATGTGAAAGATCCATTAGAAAAAGTAAATGTTTCTGAGGATAATAAATATGCTGCTATTGCAGCCGATTTAGACAAAAAACTAGTTGCTTATTTCAAATCAAAAGAAGTAAAACAACAATAAAAGTACCCCGTAATGATTAAAAAAAGTATCCAATTTTCTGCTTTTGTATTCTTATTTGCAATTTCAACTTCTGTTTTTGCACAAAAGATACCAACAAGCAAACCAAATATTTTATTTATTGCAGTTGACGATTTGAAACCACTTTTGGGATGCTATGGAAATAAAATGGTGAAAACTCCCAACATTGATAGATTGGCAAAAATGGCTACTGTTTTTAATAAAAATTATTGTCAACAAGCTATTTGTGGACCAACACGTGCTAGTTTAATGACAGGAACTCGACCAGATGTTACGAAAATTTGGAATTTAACGACTCAAATGAGAGATATAAATCCGAATTTGGTAACGCTTCCTCAATATTTAATTACACAAGGATATACGACTTCGGGAATTGGAAAAATTTACCATCCATCAAGTGCTATTAACGGTGTAGATCCTGCATCTTGGAGTATTCCTTATTTAAAATCTAAAGAATCAGACTTTCCGGCTGAATTAGGTTTGCCTGCTAACGGGCAATATCAGTTGCCTGAAACAAAAGCTATAATGACGCCAGATATTATTGCTGAAAGGAAACAACAGAATAAAGATTTGGCTGCAAATGATGAAAATCCTAAAAGTATTAAAGGACCTTCAACGGAATGTATCGATTTGCCTGACAATGCCTATCAAGACGGAGTGAATGCATTATTGGCAAAAGATCAAATTATCGCACTTTCTAAAAGTGACAAACCTTTTTTTATGGCCGTTGGATTTTCTAAACCACATCTTCCATTTGTAGCGCCAAAAAAATATTGGGATTTATACAATCGTGAAGATATGCCAATTGCTCCATTTCAAGAGCATTCTAAAAATGGACCGCTGATTGCCTACCACCAATCAGGGGAATTACGCAATTATTTGGACATTCCTGAATTTGCAACGTTACCAGCAGATTCTCTTCGAATTGGATTGAAAATTGAAAAACAAAGAGAACTTATTCACGGTTATTATGCTGCCGTTTCCTACATGGATGCGCAAGTTGGAATTTTATTGAATACTTTAGAATCACTCGGAACCCTTGATAGTACAATTATTGTACTATGGGGCGATCACGGTTGGCATTTGGGCGATCATGATTTGTGGCACAAACACACCAATTTTGAAGAAGCGACAAGAGCTCCTTTAATCATTGCGGGTCCTGGAATTAAATCGGGTAAAACAAATTCGCTAACAGAATTTGTCGATGTATTTCCAACTATTTGTGATTTGGCGGGTGTTAATATTCCTAAAAACTTGGACGGAAAAAGTTTAAAACCTTTAATGTTGAACAATAAAACTAAAGGAAAAGAATATGCAATTAGCCAATATCCAAGGAAATTAAAGAAGGCTGAAATGACCAAATTGGGTTATACCGATTCCAAAATGATGGGGTACAGTTTGAGAACAGATCAATATCGTTATACCATTTGGATGAACAACTTTACTAGTAAACAAGCTTTTAATGAAACGCAAGTTTATGCCACTGAAATGTATGATTATGTAAAAGATCCTTTGGAAAAAGTAAATGTTGTAAATGATAAAAATTATACAGCAACTTCTGCTGCATTAAAATCAAAAATGATTGCTTTTTTTAAGAGCCAAGAAACAAAATAATAGTCTGAAAAAATTTTATTTGTAAATGAATAAACACTGTTTCCTTCTACTTCTAATGATTGTATTATTACAAGGAAATAGTCATGCTCAAACGTCAAGTTTAGTTGCTGTTGGATTAAATGGTCATTTAGTCTATACTCCTGATGTTAAAGGCAATGTTGTACCCGATTTTAGTGCTGTGGGTTATATGAATAGTGAAGCGCCAATTCCAACTGTTGGAGTTGTACTTACTGTAAATCCTGTTGTTGGGGATAATTTAGATAATATACAAAACGCTATCAATCAAGTCGCAGCAATGCCATTAGACGCAAATGGTTTTAGAGGAACGATTCTTTTTACTGCTGGAACTTACAATGTAAGTGATTCTGTTATTATTCCAGCAAGTGGTATCGTACTTCGCGGAGTTGGGTTTGACGGAAATGGAACTAATTTTATTGGAACTAAAACATCACAATTTGCATTATTTTCTTTTCTAGGGGCTTCTGGGACTTCATATATTTATACAGCATCCACAAAAAAAGTAATAACCGATTTATATGTACCAATAGGCAAAAAACAAATTACTGTTGCCTCTGTTCATACATTTGCTGTTGGCGATAAGGTTTTTGTTCACCGAATTCCGAATGACGCTTGGATAAGTTTATTAGGAATGAATTTATTATCTACAATTGATCCAAATGCAGTAGATTGGACAGCAAGTGCTTACGACATGAATTCCGAAAGAAAGATAATGGCAATAAGCGGAAATTTAATTACTTTGGATGCGCCAATTATGGACATTATTGATCCTGTATATTCTACTGGAGAATTAGTGAAATTTACCGATGGTAGAATTCAAAATTGCGGTATTGAAAATATGCGAATTTCTTCTACTTATGCATCTGCTACAGACGAAAATCATGGATGGGAAGCAGTAGCATTTGAAAACATTTACAATAGTTG
>CANGHE010000032.1 GCA_947453545.1 Flavobacteriia bacterium | reverse complement strand
GTTCCAGAAAAATTCAATAGTTGTAAGCACGTTGAACTTTATTTTTGTTTACCTAGTTACTGGGATTTAGATGAAGGAAACGCAGCAATGATTTGGGTTGTTGAATGGTTACAAAAATTAGCAAAACACGTTGTCACAAAAAATACCTGGTTTGGAGAAGGACACACCATTCCGAATGGTAATCCTGCTGAATCGTTTTCAGCTACGATGCAACAAAAATATATGTTTCTAACCAAGCCTATTTTCTTAAAAGAAGAATTAGACGGATTTAAAATCGGTGATAAAGAAATACAGTTTTTAGGAATTCTTCCCATCTTTGAAGACGAAATGGATTACAAACAAGGAAAGGGAACATACAAACTACAAAAGAAGTTTAATGACAAAGGAATTACCGAGTTATTAGACGATTACCGAATGACTTGCCTAAAAAACAAATGGAGAATTTTTAGGTAACACAATAAATCTGCGAAAATTGAGTTAGCAAAAGCAAGGAATAAAGATTTTATGGAAAATAAAGACATTGAACAACAATTAAATCAGCAAAATATCATCCAATTCATTTGGACAAAACGCAAAATCATTACCATTGTAACGTTTATTGCTGCTGTTGCATCCTTAGTTATCTCATTTTTCATAACACCACTTTACCTTTCAACAGCGGTAGTATTCCCAGCAGCAACAAGTACCGTTTCATTCTCTGAACAACGAAATGCAAAAGCATCTTCAATGGACTTTGGTGAAGAAGAGCAAGCTGAACAATTAGTACAAATTCTACAATCGTCTAAAATCAGAGATAAAATTGTACAACGTTTCGATTTGATGAAACATTATGACATCAAAGAAACTGATCAATACAAGTACCACCGACTTGGTGAAGCTTATGCAAGTCATATCACTTTTACACGTACTCGCTTTGGTTCTATTCAAATTGATGTATTAGATAAAGACCCTAAACTTGCAGCAACAATCGCAAATAAAATTGTAGATCTCATCGATACCGTAAAAAATGAAATGGTAAAAGAACGTACCATTCCTGCTTTTGAAATCAACAAAAGAAAGAAAGATTTGATTTTACAGGATATGAAATTCATTCTTTCCAAATTGGATAGTTTAAGTTCACTTGGTGTTGTAACATCGGAAGGACGTGCTACTCTTTTTCAAGCGTACAACGAAGCGAAAGGAAAAGACGATAAAAAGTTCTTCAAAAAACAAATTGATGTAAACATAAAACACGGAGCAGAATTCGATGGACTTGCGATGTTACGTGACGAAAAAATGGTGAAGCTAGCAGAATTTGAAACTGCTTTTGAACAAGCTGAATCTGATGCATATACGGATTTCAACCACAAGTTCGTTGTAGAAAATGCAGTCATTGCAGACAAAAAAGAAAAACCTAAAAAAGCAATCATCGTTCTTATATCTACCATTGCTACTTTCATTTTTATGGTTTTTGCCTTGTTAATTCAAGCACGATTGAAAGAATTACGTAAAGAAGCATAAGTGCAAACAATTCGTGAAAATGTAGGGGCTCTTATAGCAAGTGGACTATTCATCCTCTTGTCAATGGTTGCTATCTATTTTGAAAATTGGTTCATTTTCCTAGTTCCTGCTGTTCTTTTTGTTGTCTATCTAGCAATCTACCACACAAAATTTGTTTTTCTTTTCCTGCTCTTTGCAACTCCTTTAAGTGTCAATATTGAAGAGTATGTTGATGGATTTGGACTCTTTCTTCCTACAGAACCCTTGCTTTTTGGATTGATGCTCCTGCTATTGATGTATCAACTGCGAACAAGTATAGTACCCAACTATGTATTTCGCAATGAGATTATATGGGCAATCGCAATCTACTTGATCTGGATATTTATCAGTGCATGTATGAGTTCTCACCCAATGGTTTCTTTCAAATTTTTATTGGCTAAATTATGGTTCATCATTCCTATGATTGGCTTTGGAACCCTGTTGTTTCGTGAAATCCGATATATACGTGCATTCCTGTGGCTTTTTTCTATCGGAATGATACTTGTTATTATTTACACCGTTACCATACACGCAAGTTACCAATTTGGCGAGAAAGAATCACATTGGGTGATGTGGCCCTTTTTCAAAGACCATACGATCTACGGTGCTATAGTAGCCTTGATTTTTCCGCTACTTGTAAGTTTATACTTCTTTAAAAAACATAGTCCACTGATACAAATTGTATTGCTTTCAATGATTATCATCAATCTCATTGGACTTTATTTTTCTTATACTAGAGCTGCTTGGTTAAGTATCGTTGCTGCTGGTGGAGTTTGGTTTTTAATCGCTTTCAAAATTAAATTTAAATACATAGCTCTAACTGCAGCCATAGCAGGGATAGTTCTTTTTTTCTCTTGGACGCAGATTCAATTTGCATTAGAAAAAAACAAAGAAGAACATACGACAGAAGATTTTGGAAAACGCCTAGAAAGTGCCGCGAATGTCACTACGGATGCATCCAATTTGGAACGGATCAATCGTTGGTCCTGTGCAATCGCTATGTTTGAAGAACGACCCTTCTTTGGATTTGGCCCTGGTACATATGCTTTTGAATACGCACGTTTTCAAGAGCCAGAAAATCTAACCATCATATCTACGAATTTTGGTGATGGTGGAAATGCACACAGTGAATACCTTGGACCCCTTGCAGAAATGGGCGTTTTTGGACTGTTAACTACCCTGTTATTAATAGCAACAATATTCTATAAAAGCATCACCCTGTACAATGCTTGGCCTGAAGAGGATAAAGAAACCAAGATAATACTTCTTGGAATGATACTCGCGTTGGTGACTTATTTTGTTCACGGCATCTTGAATAATTACTTAGACACAGACAAGGCTGCGGTTCCAATCTTCGCTATGTGTGCTTGTTTCATTGCATTAGAACGCAAATTAAAAATGGTTACCAAATGAGTATCTGTTTGAACATGATTGTCAAGAATGAAGCGAAAAATTTACCTCGTTTATTTGCTTCTTTAAAAGGCATTGTTACTTATTATGTTATCTCGGATACAGGGTCTACGGATAACACGATTAACCTGATCAAAGAACTAGGAAAAAAATACAATATACCTGGAACAATCATTGAGAATGAGTGGGTTGATTTTGCATATAATCGCAATATAGCTCTAAACAAAGCATATGAGTTAGTCGATTTAGGAGTAATTCAAGCAAAATGGTTTCTTATCATTGATGCGGATGAAGAATTAATTAATAAAAATAAATCAACAAAAATTAGATTAGACTCACATATTTCCTATAAAATTCACAAATTATATAAAGAAATTTCATACTCTACCATTGCATTAATATCATTAGAACAAAGTCGTTGGCATTGGAAAGGTTCAATTCATAATTTCCTAGTAAATGATACTAATACACCACTTAAAACTTCAAAAGACTACTTTATAAAAAGCCATCACTTTGAAGGAGCAAAATCCAAAAACTTTTCTAATCAACGTGAAAAAAGTATGAGTGATGCTAACTTATTAAAGTTAGAAATAGAACTAAATGATAATATAGAACCAATTAGATTTTTCATACAAGGCAATGAATTCCTTGAATTTGACAAATATGTTGATGCATTAATATCATATAAAAAATGCTTAGAAAAAGCACATCAAAAAGATTTAATCTATTTCAGCCTTATTCAAATTGGAGTCATCTATGCTTTCAAAGAAAAAAATTATTCATCTGGAAAAGAATATTTTACAAAAGCAAATGAAATATTACCAGAACGTAAAGAGGGTTACTACTATCTTGGAAAAATAGCTCAAATAACTAAAAACTTCATTGAAGCAAAAAACTACTATTTACAAGCAAAACAAATTTCAATAATACCATACAATGACTTTTTATACGACTATAGTATCTATAAATGGAAAGTAGATTTTGACTTAATATTAGTTTACAATCAATTGCATGATAAAAGAAACTGTTTAGAATTATTCAATGAGATCCAACAAAATTGCCATATTCCAGAAAGAAACATGGCAATGATAAAACTGTTAAAAGGTAATCTAATTAGCCAATAGCACCACTGGTTGGGAAACACCAAGTTGCTTCGTTTGGCATTGGAGAAGAACCACTTAAAGTTGCTTGAATATCAATTATATTCAACTGAGGAGCTTCCCATGTAAATAATTCTTTATTCATAATATAAATTTTAAGTAAAAATAACTAAAAAATCACAGAATTGGTGTCATTCGTACTATGTCATCTTTAACTTCAACTAAATGAAAGGGAAAATATTCAGTTATTAAGTCAAATAATTCTCGTTCTGTTGGATAGCCATATTTACCAATAAAACAACGGTAATCATCAATTAATATTACATGTTTGTGAGAAAAAGAATGCTTAGCTAGGAATTGTAGCTCTGTCTTAATAGGACAATTTTCTTTTCCTTTTGCAAAGGGAGAGGATGGCCAATAATGTGCATCTAACCAAAAAACAGCGGGAACCATAATTCGCTTTAGTAGCATAGGCAAAATTTCAACAGAATCACCTAAGAAAATCGAGACATTAGATGATTGAAATCTCTTATGAGCTTCTAAAAAAAAAGACTTGCCAATTTCTATTGAATATAACTTTTCAAATCTATATCGTACCAAATCAAGCATTTTCCCTTGATAAGTACCTGTTTCAATAAAATGAGAATACAGATAAATTGTTTGATAACTTAAAATAACCTCGCTTTTTTGTTTTGTTGTCAATAAGTTCTCTTTTAAAAATAACATCTTATTGTATTTTTGTGAAATGGAAATAAATGAAAAAAAATCTGTATTATTTATCGCACCTAAAGCAAATGGACATCTAATTAAAACAGTAAAAATAGCAAAACATTACTTAAATAATGGATATAAAATACATTATGCTGTTCAAGGAAACGCTTTTGATTTTTTTCATGAAACACCATCTCCTCATACTTATCTTCAATCTTCTTTTTTTGGTTATAATTATAAAAATTTACAAAAGTTAAATAAAATCAAAAAATGGTATCTCGAATGGAAAGATAGAAAATTTGAAAACAGATTTTATCCTAGAAAAAAAGAAATAGAAAATATATTACAACTACATAAACCATCTCATATTTTTATAGATGTTTTCTGTATATCTGATTTTTTATTTTGCTATGAATATGCTTCTTCTAATAATTGTCAAATAGTAGGAATAAGCCCATTTTTTCCAGAAGTAAAAGATTCCGTTATACCTCCATTAAACATCTATGATTTCCCAGGGAAAAACTCAATAAAACATTGGTATAATAAAAATAAAAAAGACAGGAAAAAAAATATAAAACAAAAGTGGATATTCCCTTTTCGATCAGATAAACAACTAATATCTAAAGCGATGAGAAAATTGAATATACCAACCAAACACATGCCTATTTATTGGAATAAATTTCCAATTTTTCAAGAACTCGACTTTTGGTATTTACAACCAAAAGAACTTGATTTTCAAGAACAATTACTCCCAAAAAAACACATATACAAGGGACCGATGATTGATATGGAAATAAAAGAAAAACAAGATCCAAGATTAGATTACTTATTAAAACTAAAGAACAAAACACCTAATTCAAAATTGATATTTTGTAGTTTAGGAACTGTTGTATTACAGCAAGTAAATCCAGAAATTGTAATTGATTTCTTTAATAAAGTAGTACAGTTAGGCAAGGAAAATCCAACTTTTTTTATTGTCATAAATGCATCTAAATTAATTAAAAACAAACTTAAAAGTCAGTCTATCAATGTGATGATTTTTGAACGAGTTCCATTCTTAAAAGTACTAGAAAATGCAGATTTGTTCATCACTCATGGTGGGGGTAATAGTTACTTAGAAGCAATTTATTCCGAGACACCTATGCTAGTAATCCCACCTTCTAATAAATGGGATTACAATGGGAATGCGGCACGAATTGTAAACAAAAAAATAGGTGAGAAAGCTGAATTCTATTCACCTGTGTTTAAATTACTAGAAAGTATCATTAGAATATTGGCAAATGAAAAAATGAAAAATGAAATTAAAAAAGTAAAAGAAGAATCAATTGATTCTTATTTGAATGATTCAACAAAAATTATTCTTTAGAAAATACACTATTTCACTTACTAAAGTATTTCTCATACAACTTAGATTCTTTAAGATAAAGAATTAATAAAGAGGATTTTGTGAATACATCCATCGGTGTAGGATTTGCTGGTAATTTAGTTTTTTGTTCTACTATCTCTTTTTCAATAAAAGGAAAAGTATTAGGATCTATTTCCTCAACTTGTTTTAATAAAGAAGGTAAGGAATCCAAGCGCTGATAATAGGTATGTTGCAACCTCAAATTTTCAGTTTTATCTCTACGTAAGCGAATACTATCTATAAGAAATCCTTTTACAACTTCACGGTATAAACCACGTGTCTTTTTTTCATCAAAAGTATATTTGATAGGAATAGAAAACCAATAATCTAGCAAATCTTTATCCAACAACGGATAGGTATAAGAAATACCATATTTCTCTCCATAATGACTCCATGAATCAATTCTTTTTGTGAGATGATAATTGTATAACAAGTTTATTATAAACTGATGTCTTCCTTTTTTTCCAAAAATAGACTCAGATGTAAGATTTTCTTTAAGAAAAGGTAGATTTCTCTTCAAAAAATCAGGATCATATATTGAAAATTGATTTGCTATTTCTTGATCAAATTTACGCTTACTATGTAAAGTAAAAAAATCAAGAAACTGTTTCACTAAAAAACGAATAGTAACTTTATACGTCTTTCCAAATAAATGTTTTAATAAAATCAACCACTGTCCTGTATGAAAATAATGATCAAATAATCCACGGTTACTTAAAGACAAAAATTCATCGCCTCCCCAACCACTGAACATTATAGCAACATTATCCTTCTCAGCTTCCAACATAACTGGACGCTCAATTGGCATCTGTTCAAATTCAGGAATTAAATTACTTTCTGTAAATACTTGATAAGGTGCTTCCACATACTTAATAGATACTTTTTTTTCCTGTGAAAAAGCATCAATGAATTCCTTTTCATTTCCTCCTGTAGCAATCTTGGTATCCGCACTATTTAAATTTTGAGGTGTCCATGAATAACCTTTCAAAATTGATCCATGTGGAAGATTTTCTGCTACTATACTCGCAACACCCGTGCAATCCAGCCCACCACTCACATGTGCACCAATCACACCATCTACCATCCTATTTAGAACCGCTTTTTTTAACAAAATGCGCAAATTCGAAACTACTTCCTCTTTAGTTAAAGTTGAATTTCGAATGTGAGTTTCTGGTTGCCAATACTTGCATTTAGAAACATTTGGATGTTGAATCGTATAATGTAAACCATGAATTACTCGATCTATTTCTTTAAAATAAGTACTACAATAATCTGTTTTTACATGCATTTCTTGCATCAACAAGTAGCGCTCATTATAGGTGATTGGAAATAAACTAGATAGAGCAATTCCAAAAGGGTGTGAAGCAAAAATAAATTGATTATTAATGTATGCATATGATAATGAAACGACTCCTATATGATCCCTGAAAAAATCAACTTGCTTCGTTTTCTTATTGATAATTACTACAGCAAACTCCCCATTTATTCTATCTGCGGCATATTCTCCCCACTTTAAAAAGGCATTCAAAAAACATGCTGCATCTTTTTCAAATATAATCTCTTTATGGAGTTTGTCTGTATTAAAAATACGTCCCTCATACAATACGATATGCGTATCCGTTTCTAAATATGTATCGGTAAATGCTCTTTTTGGGTGCCAACTTTTACCTAATTGCAACCATTCATTTTGAATAAAAACGTGTTGATTAAATCCTTCCCATGAAACCGATTTACCAAGTAAATTAATCTCATTTGTGAGTAAAGAAGTATCACTAAAATCTATTATTCCAAAAATAAAAGCCATTAACTATTACATCATCAAATGTTTACTCCAAACAAATACCCAACCAACGCAGTAATCCCCATTGCTATTGTTCCCCAAGCGGTAATTCTAACAATTGCTTTTGGAATACTAGAACCACCTGTCTTCGCTGCAATTATTCCCAAAACAATTAAAAATACAATAGAAAAACCATACAAGGCATATTCCATTCCTTCAATAGGAAAAAACAAAGCAACCAACAAAGGAAGTACGCCACCCAATGTAAAAGCAGCTCCTGAAGCCAACGCAGCTTGAATCGGATTTGCTTGACTTATTTCATTGATTCCTAATTCGTCTCGCACATGTGCAGCTAATGCATCTTTAGCGGTAAGTTCAAGGGCAACTTGCATCGCTGTTTCTTTGGATAGACCTCTTTGTTCGTAGATCGTTGCTAGAATTTGTAATTCTTCTTCCGGCATATCTTTCAATTCTTGTGCTTCACGTGCAATATCAGCCTTTTCTGTGTCTGTTTGTGAACTTACAGAAACATATTCTCCAGCAGCCATCGATAAGGCACCTGCAACCAAACCAGCTATCGTAGCTAATACGATAGGTTCACGGGTATTACTCGCTGCTGCAATACCAATAGCGATACTCGTAATGGACAAAATCCCATCATTGGCACCTAATACAGCTGCACGCAACCAATTACTTCGGTGTATGTAATGATTGTCGAGGTAGTTATCTATATTGACCATAAGAATTAGAATTTCAATTATACTTAAATGTACGACATTATTAGAATAAAGAAACTAGGCTTGTATTACAATATTCACAGAAAAATGTAAGTGGTTAATTAATAACACAATTGCATTATTTCATTCGGAAATATTTTTGACAAAGTCAAATTTGAAAATAAAAAGCAAATTTATAAGTGCATCAAATCAATATTTAATAGGAATATTTATATAAAACTCAAAACGATACCAAACTGGTCGAAAAAATTGATTAGTTGGAGTATCTCCATAACCCGGTATGTAATAATTTGGGAAATCATCACTTAGTTTCTTATAAATAGGTAATGGAAAATTTATATTGCTTGAAATTGTAAAATGTTTGTGTTGAAAAACTAATAAATCTAAACTTGGTTCAATAAATATTACCTGTTGATTATCATTTTGAAAAGTAGTTTTATAATCACCAAAATATTGACCTTTAATTGTTAAATCTCCTCGTTGAGAAAAATTAGAATAGCTTAAACTTAGTCCGATAGCATCAAAGAATACCGAAGATCGTCTAGAAAACGATGAAAAAACACCCAATTTTGCGTAATAACCTTGGTTAAAATAATTTAACTGTTGGTGGTTATTCTCACTCACATGTATAAGCTCTTTGTTTATCCCATTTTTTGAATAGCCCAAAACGATTCTTGTACGTAAATACTTGTTTAATTTTACTTGTACAACTGGTTCAATACAAAACCCGCCATTTATTGAATAATTACCTAAAAAATAATTTGTTATGTTGTTTGAAATATTGACACCTACAGAAATTTTGGTTGAATCTTGAGCACGTAATGACGAACAAAACAAACTCAGAACTATAAAACTAAATACCCAAATTGAGCGCATAATTTGCTGAAATTTTAGAATTAGTATTTTGAGAGAATACTCCAGACTTAAAACTTTTTGTTGGTATCAACTTAAAATCATTGAGTGTAATTTCATATCCACAATTACTTTTTTCGTAATTAAAAGTTCTACGATATGAAATGATTAATGTGTCTTGATTTGTAGAATCTTTTAAAACTACTCGTGTCGTATCTTGATTAATTGCAAGTGGTAAAATGTTATTTTTAAATGAATAGGAAGTTGTATCATTCAACGTTTTGAATGAAGTATAACTTTTAGGCCCTGCAAACGAAACAATTATATTCGGTTCGGTTGTTGGTTTACATTGTTGACAAGCATTCAATAATAGAACTACAGCAATTAAAAATAATATCCTCAACATTAATTAATATATTATATGTCCTCCCCCATTAGCCTTCGACTCCGCTCAGGCTGACAGGGGGGAATGGTGTTTTGCGAATCAGTATATAACAGTAGTAATTATGCCTCAACCGTTTTAATAGAAAGTTCTTCCATTTGTTTTTCGTCTAAGGTCGAAGGAGCATCAATCATTACATCACGACCTTTGTTGTTTTTAGGGAACGCGATGTAGTCACGAATAGAATCTGAACCACCCATTGTAGCTACTAAACGATCTAAACCAAATGCCAACCCTCCGTGTGGTGGTGCACCGTATTCAAATGCTTTTAATAAGAAACCGAATTGTTTGTGTGCTTCTTCCGGTGTGAATCCTAATAGTTCAAACATACGCTCTTGCAACGCACGGTCGTGTATACGGATAGAACCACCTCCAAGCTCAACACCATTCATAGCTAAATCATAGGCATTTGCTCTCACTTTTCCTGGATCTGTATCAATTAATGCAAAATCCTCTGGTTTTGGTGATGTAAACGGATGGTGCATCGCGTGGTAACGTTCGTTTTCTTCGTCCCATTCTAATAAAGGGAAATCCATTACCCACAATGGTTTGAATACATTCGGATTACGTAAACCTAATTCATTCCCCATATGTAAACGTAATTCGTTCATTTGCTTGCGTGCTTTATCCAAACCACCACACAATACCAACAACAAATCACCTGGTTGCATCTTTGCTCTTTCTGCCCATAAAGCCAATTCTTCAGGACTATAGAATTTATCTACTGATGATTTCAATGAACCATCCGCATTGTATTTTAAATATATTAATCCAGTTGCTCCAATTTGTGGACGTTTTACCCAATCCGTTAATGCATCTAATTGTTTACGTGTATATTCTGAACAATCTTGTGCGTTGATAGCAATAACTGCTTCTGCATTATCAAATACAGCAAATCCTTTGTTTTGTACTAAATCTGTCAGGTAAACAAACTCTAAGTCGAAACGAATATCTGGTTTATCAGAACCATATCTTTCCATTGCTTCCGCGTAAGTCATACGAGGGAAATCTCCTTCAAACGTAACTCCTTTTACTTCACTAAAAACATGTTTCACAAGTCCTTCAAACATGTTTAAGATGTCTTCTTGTTCCACGAAAGCCATTTCGCAATCGATTTGAGTAAATTCCGGTTGACGGTCTGCACGTAAGTCTTCATCACGGAAACATTTCACAATTTGGTAGTAACGGTCAAAACCAGAAACCATCAATAATTGTTTGAACGTTTGTGGTGATTGAGGCAAGGCATAAAACTCACCTGCATTCATACGACTTGGTACTACAAAATCACGAGCACCTTCTGGCGTAGATTTAATTAAATAAGGAGTTTCAACATCTAAGAAGTCGTTTTTATCCAAGTATTTACGTGTTTCTAAAGACACACGGTTTCTCAAACGTAATTTTTCTTGTACTGGTCCACGACGCAAATCTAGGTATCGGAACTGTGCACGTAATTCTTCACCACCATCTGTATCGTCTTCGATTGTAAAGGGAGGGGTCACGGATGAATTTAAAATAGTCAACTTGGTAACGATAATTTCAATCTCACCTGTTGGGATATTTTTATTTTTACTCGAACGTTCAATTACAGTTCCTTCAACTTGAATTACAAACTCTCTACCAAGTTTTCTTGCTTGCAAACACAAAGCTTCATTTTCTTCTAAATTGAAAGCCAACTGTGTAATGCCATAGCGATCACGAAGATCTACGAAGGTCATACCTCCAAGGTCGCGTGAACGTTGTACCCATCCAGCAAGGGTTACTAATTGATTTGTATTTTCAAGGCGAAGTTCGCCACAAGTATGCGTTCTATACATGGGTGTAAAATTTGAAGTGTAAAGATAAGAAAGATTTAAAGTTGATACTGAAATGAAAATACAAGAATAATAAGAACTTCACGAATTTGAGTATATCTTTACCAAAATTCATCGTGATATGTTTGCTAACACATCTATATTTCTTGTAATTCTAGCATTTTGTATATCCGCTATTGTAATTTGGATAGCAGGTATTAAACTTACTATCGCATTGGACATTATGTCTAAACATTTCAATTTTGGTGAAGCTGTAGGCGGTATGGTATTTCTAGCTATAGTTACAAATCTTCCTGAAATTGCAATAACTGGTATTGCCGCATACAATGGACATATTGAAATTGCAATAAGTAATATATTAGGTGGTATAGCGATACAAACTGTCGTATTAGCAGTTATTGATGTATTTGGAGTTGGAAAAAAATCAACACTCTCATTCAAAGCTTCATCTATCGGATTAATTTTAGAAGGAGTGATACTGTGTTTTATTCTATCATTAGTAATAATGGGAAAACAATTCAAACCATCTCTAACATTCTTCGGAGCCTCTCCTATTGAATGGTTAATCCCATGTGCCTGGTTATTTGGTATTTATATTATTTACAAAAATCCAGCTGTCAAACATATCTCTGTAATAAAAACGCAAGCTATTAAAGAATTAAAGTTAAAACAAAATGATGAACAAAGAAAAACTACAAAAAATAAAGCGCTAAATGCAATCGTGATATTTGTAGTTTGTGCACTTCTAACGCTATTAGCTGGGTTAGTATTAGAAATAAGCAGTGAAGAATTAGCAGGGAGATTCCAAATAAGTAGTGTATTATTCGGAGCAACAATCTTAGCTGCGGTAACTGCTTTACCTGAAATAACCACTGGAATTGAATCAGCAAAATTAAAAGACTACCAAATGGCTGTTAGTGATATCATTGGTGGAAATGCTTTTCTCCCTGTTTTACTCCTTTTCGGTTCATTAATTGGAGGAAAATCTATGATTCAAAATATAGATACGATAGATATTTATTTGACCTCATTAAGTATTATTTTAACATCTATATTCATGATTGGTCTTATAATTAAATCCCAAAAACAATGGGTTATTATTGGATATGACTCTCTACTTGTTGTAGTTTTTTATGTCATTGGAATAATCGGACTTATATACATAAAATAACATTTCTAATATTTTATTATTAATTCATTAAGAATACTGTAAACTTTAACCATAAGCATTTGTTAATACATTGAATAATACTAAGTATAGATAAAATGAATAAGGAAAACGAACATGTATCATTAGAAGAAACCATTATTACGAAGTACATGGAGGATGTTTTGAATGAAACTGCATCTAAAAATGTATATTCATTTTGTAAAAAACATTCGATCACAGAAAATGATTTTTACAAACATTTCGCTTCTATTGAAAGTTTGCAACAAGAGATTTGGGTGAAATTCCTTGAAAATACCGTACAAACGCTTGAGGCTGACAGCGCCTATCATCAATATAGCGATACCAATAAATTAATTGCCTTCTATTTTACCTTTTTCGAAGTCCTAACGTTGAATAGGAGTTATGTAGCAACAGTTTTACCTAATGACATACAAGCACTTAAAAATCTGAAACAATTAGCTTCTTTACGTCCTGCATTGAAATCGTTCTTAGATAATGGATTGACCAATACTTCCATGAGTTTCATTAATGAGCAATTAGCAACATTCACCAAACCTTTACTCAAAGAAACCCATTGGATTCAATTTTTATTTGTACTCCACTTTTGGTTAAATGATAATTCCAAAGGATTTGAAAAAACAGATGTACTCATAGAAAAACTTGTCAATACGAGTCAAGAACTTAAGAATACTAAGCCACTAGAAAGCCTGTTGGATTTGGGAAAATTCCTTTGGAAAGAAAAAAAGTAAGCGATGAAAACGATCAATAGCATACCAACAAGTAAAATCGAACGTGCAAGTCAATTAGTTAAAACTGGATTAAAAGTAGGAACCAACTACGTTGCATATTACGGCGAAAAATTAGTTAACCCTTCTTTAACCAAAGTAAAACTTAACGAAAACAACGCGACTGATATTTACGATGGACTACAAAACTTGAAAGGAAGTGCATTGAAAGTTGCGCAAATGCTGAGTATGGACAAAAACATACTACCACAAGCTTATGTAGATAAATTTTCATTATCTCAATTTTCAGTACCTGCTTTATCTGCACCTCTTGTTCGGAAAACATTTAAAAAATACTTAAACGCTTACCCAGAAGAAATTTTCGATACTTTTTCTGCTGACGCTATTCACGCAGCAAGTATAGGCCAAGTGCATAAAGCAACTAAAAATGAATTAACACTTGCTGTTAAAATTCAATACCCTGGCGTAGCTGATAGTATATCCTCTGATCTAGCTTTGGTAAAGCCGTTCGCGGTTAGAATGTTTAACATGAAGGGTAAAGATTTAGATAAATACTTTGTAGAAGTAGAACAAAAATTACTTGAAGAAACCAATTACCTTCTTGAAATAAAACAAAGTATTCAAATATCAAATGCATGTCAGCATATCAGAAATATGAGCTTTCCGACTTACTATCCAGAACTATCTACTGAAAAGATTATTTCTATGGAATGGATGAATGGATTGCATTTATCCGAATATTGCACACAAGAAACAAACAAACAAAAACGCACGGAAATTGCGCAAGCACTCTGGGATTTCTATATGTTTCAACTACACCAACTTCGCTCAGTGCATGCAGATCCTCATCCTGGAAACTTTTTAGTTGATAATGCCAACCAACTTATAGCAATTGATTTCGGATGTATCAAAGCCATTCCTGATGAATTTTATAACCCTTACTTTGATTTAGTAGATCCATCCATTTTAAACAATATAATTCCCCCACTATTTAGGACAGCTACATGTCAAAAATAAGGTGTTTTAGGATACATTTTTCATTTGTTCAAAACATTTGTCTGGTGTTATATTTCCGATACTTGTATGCCTTCTTTCCTTATTGTAAAAATCAATATATTTTCTAACTCCTTCATACAATTCAACACCACCATTGGCTGGGTTTAGATAAATATGTTCATACTTTAGTGCTCTCCAGAATCGCTCAATATAAATATTGTCGAGAGCTCTTCCTTTACCATCCATAGATATTTTAATGTTATTATCCATAGATATTTTAGTGAATATTGGACTTGTAAACTGGCTTCCTTGATCGGTATTTAAAATCTCTGGGCAACCATATTGTTCAACGGTATCTTGATACACCTGAGCACACCATTCCACATTCATTGTATTGGAAATACTCCAGTGCAATACTTTTCGACTATATACATCGATAATTGCAATCATGTACATAAAGCCTCTGTTCAAAGGGATATAGGTAATATCTGTTTGCCATACTTGATTGGGTCTTACAATTTTGAGATTCTTTAGTAGATAAGGATAAACTTTATGCAATTGGTTTCGCTTACTCAATTTTTTTTTGGGATAAATCGTCTGTAAACCCATTAACTTATAGAGACGTTCTATCCGTTTTGGATTAATAAAATAGCCCATATCTTCTCTAAGCCAAGTAGTCATACGTGGTACTCCATAAAATGGACAATCGAGGAACTTTTCATCAATCAAACGCATTAAATGAAGATTTAAAACACTTTCATGCTTGGGTTTAAAGTAAATTCCAGAACGATGAATTTCCAAAATTTCACATTGACGGACGATACTTAATGGGGAACTTTCTCGATGAACCAAATGCCGTTTTTTATCCAAACTCATTTGCCCAAGACTTTTTTTAAAAAGTCAATCTCTGTTTGTAAACGACCTATTTTACTATACAGTACATCTTTTTCTTGTTCATCGTTAGACTTTTCATCCGATTTTTTCTTACTGAAAATATCTTCAGCACTCTCTAAAAACTCACGTTTCCATTGAGTAATCTGATTTGCATGAACTTCAAATTTTGATGCTAATTGTTGAAGCGTCTCCTTTTCTTTGATAGCTTCTAATGCTACTTTAGTCTTAAAAGCAGCACTAAATTTTCGTCTTTCTTTTCTCATATTTCAACTGTTAAATTTACACTTTAATCAGTTGTCCTATATTTGGGGGGAATTATAGATTGATTAAATTTGAAATAATGAATTAATTATGAATAATACTAAAAGTAAGTGATTTACTTCTTTCTAAATAATGGTTAAACCGATAATCACTATAAATTTTATTAATCAAATTTATCAAACTAAAAATACAACTTAAATATGATTGAAAAAGCAGAAATATATCAAACAGGTAATCCTTGGCAGAAAAAGGTTTATAAAAAAATGGCATTGTTTCTTGAAGAAAAGAAAGGAGTGAATTTATTTGGGAAATCTCGGAATGGTAATACTTACAAACACCTTTTGACAAATGAACAATCTAATTTAAACTTTGTAACAGAGCAAATTCACAAAGCAACAATAGAAAGATTTAGCCAACATAAAGCTGGAGATTTACAGCGTATATTGACAAATACTGCTGCATCACAACCATATTGTTTTAATCTTATAATTTATCTTCAACAACATTTAGAATTAGCGGATAAATTATTTTCAAAACTATTAGATAAACAAGTTAAAGTTCACCATCTTGAACCTGAATTCACACCCAATATGTGTGACAAAATTAAAGGTTTTGAAAGAAGTAATGATGAAAGTATTGGTGATCAAAACCCTAAAATTGGAAGTGGAACAGATGCTGATATTGCAGTTTTTTACACTTATGATAATAATAAGAAAGGGGTTGTCTTAATTGAATTTAAGTTTATTGAAGCAGAATTTTCTGTATGTTCATCTTATGCAAAAAAGATGCAAATTAAGTCTGTTTGTAATAATGAAAATTATTACAATGAATTAGTAAATAATTTAGAAATCGAAAGTTCTAAGAATTTTCTTTGTGGATATACGAGATACAATAATTGGGAGTTTACAGAAAAGTCTAAAATGTTAGATGTAGCTAAAATCAAATCTCTTTCTGGATGTCCTTTCCGCTTTGGTTTAAATCAATTATGGAGGAATATTCTTTTAGTAGAACGTGTAGCTGAAACAAGAGAATGTGATGAATTTTCTTTTTGGGTATTTTCACCTCTTCAAAATGATAAGTACCTCTGGAAAGCAGAAGAGTTTAACAATACAGAAAAACAATTTCGTAACATACTAACAGATAAAGGAAATAAGCATTTTAAGAAAATTTATCTTGAGGATATATTTGATGTACTAAGAAATATTGTGTCGAGTAAAGATGAATTCAATTGGTTAGAATTAATGGAAGAAAAATATAGTATTCAATAGTTTCATATAGATGAATCAAGATTTAGATTATAACTCCGATTTTTATAGTTTTAAGGAACAGATTGTCAATAAATTTGGTGAGATCTATTTTGAACAAGCAGAAATATTTTTTGAAAGAGCAATTGCTATGGCAAAAAATGGATTTTTGTATAATGCGATTTCAGATGGTCAATTTGCACTCGAATTAACCAACTATGCAAATGATAATAAAGGTGTAACATCAATAATTGGTTTTATTTCTCAATTATATTTCGATTTAGGGAAAATTAAAAAAGCATATGCATATTATGAATTAGGCATAGGATTATTAGATAAAGAATCAGAATTTTATGAGGAAGATATAGAACTATTCCGAAGGTTGAAAGAATTGATTGATAGTGAAAATTGGAAAGACGATTTATCAGACTAACCTAAACATCAAAACTTTTATCTAATAGGTCGAATGCTTGCATTTTTTTCTTTCTTGAAACATTTGCGTAAATCTGCTTTATTTTATATTGCTATGATTCAATGTTTTAGAAACAGTATAAATATAAATATCAACTTCATTGTCAAATAAGAAGGTAGCTACTAAATGACGAGACATATGAAATGTTAATTTTTTATTCACACCTGCTTTTTTCTCAATTATCTTAAGAATGCGATTACAAGTAAGGTTTAATTGTTTTATTTAAAAAAACAATTAAACCTTACTTAGATAGAAATTCGCCAATATAAAAAGCGAATAAAAATAGATTTCGTACTCTATTTTGTAGGGTGGTCAAAAGCGTGGAGATAACACATATCGAAATCCATTGATCATATTTTTTAAAAAAAAGTCGCAATAGAATATTGAGAGGTTTAAAAGCAAAAAAAATTATTCTTTGATAATAAGCTTTGATTTAACATTACTATTTTCGGTCCATTCTAGAAAGTATACCCCTTTGTCTAATTTCTGTATATCGATAACACCATTTGAATTTTGAATAAAAAGGACCGTTCTTCCTTCTGTATTTTTAATTGTAAAATTTTCAACTACCTTCTCTTTTGAAGAGATTGTAAATAAACCATATGTTGGGTTTGGGTAAACATTTACAGCGTCTTCCGACATTGAAATATCATCAATAGAAGCTAAACAACCTAGAGTATTTACTATGGTAGGTAATGCAATCGGTAACCCATCTACATAACCATTACCAAATTCACCGCAACATTCAGTACCCCACGTATAAATTGTACCATCTGTTTTTAGTGCTAATTTAGTAGAGTTTGATGAATTTCCAGAACCTAAAACAGTGACCTCTTTCCAATTTGATTCATTACCTATTTGGGTTGCAATACCATCGTTTATACTCCATAATTTACCATCTGTTGTTATACCATGAACATCATTTCCCCAAGCACCTTCAGATATCATGTTCCAAGTTTTGGTACCAACTTGTTGTTTTGTTCCTAAAAACGGATTTGAATTATTGCTGTAGAACCATAATGAACCATCTGTTTTTATTGCATAGTTATTAATTACCAATTTAAAATCGGTTTCATTGCCAATTTGTGCAGGATTATTGCCCGAATAATAATTCGACTGCCAAAGTGTACCATTATTTTTAATAATGTAAGCAACACCTGTATTATAAATTCTTTTCCAATCTGCATCTGTACCAATTTTTGTTGGGTTCAGCGAATAAACATAATTACCATTTACCCAATTTTTTCCCCAATACCATAGTGTTCCATTGTTTTTTAATGCAAATGTATGCTGTTTAGAACTTACATCTTTCCACTGATTTTCAATTCCTATTTGTACAGGTACTAATGATGAATTTGTAGTACCATTTCCAAGACCGCTGTCTCCCCAAGCCCAAAGTGTACCATCATCTTTGATAGCAAATACATTTGATTGAGAATAGTTTATAAATTTCCAGTTTGAATCCTTTCCAATTTTAATGGGTATTGCAGAAGGTGTTGTGGTTCCATTACCAAATAGACCATAGTTTCCACCCCATGCCCAAAGTGAACCGTCCTCTTTAATTGCAAAAGAAACAGAAACAGAATCACCATCTATTCTACCGATGCTCTTCCAACACTGAGAATACAAGCTTGTTGAAAATATTAATGTTAATAATGAAAAAGTAATTTTAAACATGATTGAATGATTTTTAAGTTTAATGTTGTCGATTGCAAGTAACGCTAACCATTTTGCCAAGAACTTCATTTGATTTGACGATAATAAACACCTGATGTATCAGTCATATAGTTTCCTTTACAAACAGTTGCTGTGTCTTTCATTGGAAACTTCCAATACAATGTATCAATTTTTGTATAAGCTGAAGGTCCGTTGGTTGAATGTAAGAGGTTATATCCATGATAAACATGTTGTTCACAACCACAACTATCGACTGCAACTGGTTTAGTGGATGTAGTATTTGTTGGTGTTACAGGTTTCTTTGTACAAGCTACAAGTGTAGTAATAACTATAGTTGTGACAACTAACAGTTTCTTTTTCATTTAGTTAATATTATGTGCTAAATCGCACGATAAATAATTTTGGTGTTAAATGTAACAAGAAATTTCATCAACTCGAATAATCGTGTTAGTTGTTTTCCAATGGTTTTTTACAATTTTCAACCATGTTAACAGTGTTCAAAAGACAAATCATTTGGAGAATACATCAAACACTTAAGAAAGTGCAATGGATTTACACAGGTTGATTTAGCTGTAAGACTCAACAGTAACTTCCAAAACATATCTTCTTTAGAAAGAAACAAGTTTGGTCCATTTCAAGCATATTGTATATGTTATCCGAAGTATTAAATATGAACATTATAGAATTCATTCATAGTAAATAGTTAAATTCCGAAGTATTGAAATACTACTAATTATACTCCCCTATACTTTTAGAATTAGCGGTTAACCATCTACAACCACTCAACAATGAAAATTATTAATACAGTAGATGTCATTTCTCTTCTATTAATGACAATAGCTAAATAAGAAAATTTGCTTTGCAATTATTAAACCAAGTTGCCATAATTCCTTTTATATGGCAGCCTACACCTTAACTCTAGTTGCAAGGAATGGTCAAAAGAGTGAATCTTTTCCTATTGTTTTTATAGTAATGGAATTATATCAATTATTCTTTCTTAGTTTAGGATCTTGTGATTCTGCTAACCAAACTTTTTCAGTTGTAGTTTGCCCATTTTTACGATAAGTAATACCACGTGAAGAATGATATCTGGTAAAAATACTTGCAAACCCATCTCTAACAACAATTCTTCTTGTAACATTAGCATCTGAAAAACCTGATAAATCACTTTTATACTGTTCCTCTGAGATTCCTTCTGGATAATACGAACCTAATTCATCTGCCACTGCTGCTGTATAATTTAAATGACTTTTCTCTACTAAATCTAATATATCTCTAATTTCTTTCTCTCTTGGATCCATTTCTACTTTAGGCTTCATATGCTTAAATTCTGTATCAGCTTTATTTGACACAGGAGTTTTTTTAGGCTCTAAGTCTGAATTTGAAGATGTAGTTGATTTTAATTTGTTTTGCAATGAAGCTATTCGAGTTTTGACATACGATGAATTAGGTGAAAGAGCTAAAGCTAATTCATAATTATTTTTAGCATCCTGCCATTTTTGTCCTTCAAACGCCTTATCAGCAATACTAATTAGTCGTTTAGTCTCCTCTATTTTACGAGTCGCTTCTGCTTCAGCAGCTATACGGTCTTCTTCCTGTTTCTTTTTTAACGCTAACTCTGATGCAAGTCTATCCTCTTCCGCTTTTTTCTTTGCAGCAGCCTCAGCAGCTAAACGGTCCTCTTCCTGTTTCTTTTTTAATGCTAACTCTGATGCAAGTCTATCCTCTTCCGCTTTCTTCTTTGCAGCAGCTTCAGCAGCTATACGGTCTTCCTCTTGTTTCTTTTTTAGTGCTAACTCTGATGCAAGTCTGTCCTCTTCCGCTTTCTTCTTTGCAGCAGCCTCAGCAGCTAAACGGTCTTCCTCTTGTTTCTTTTTTAATGCTAACTCTGATGCAAGTCTGTCCTCTTCCGCTTTCTTCTTTGCAGCAGCCTCAGCAGCTAAACGGTCTTCCTCTTGTTTCTTTTTTAATGCTAACTCT
>CANGHE010000031.1 GCA_947453545.1 Flavobacteriia bacterium | reverse complement strand
GGGTTTCCAAAAAGACTTGCTTTAGTATTAACCCCAATTTTGAATTCCTTCTTCTCATCAGTAATGGCTCTAACATTTTGGATTAGTTGAATTTTTAAATAATCTATTAAATATTCCTTTCTGTTAGGATTATAGATGGACTCAATATTAATGGAATTATAAATGCCATCAGTTACTAAATAGATTTTTTTAACATCCTTCAACTCTTTATCAATTTTCTCAAATAATAAATGATAACTTTCTATATCTTCTTGTTTACCTTGAATTTTAGATTTAAAACTAGAAGCATATTGTTTTTCTAATTGATTACTATCATCTATTAAAATAAATTTAGGAGCTGTATTTTTTTTAATTAATATAGCTCCATATGAAATTGAATCTGTAAATTGATTTTTAAAATTGGGAGCAATAATTGCTTTTTTTGATTGCTTATTAATTCTGATAATTTCTATATAAGCTTCATTAGTTTTAAGTTGATTATCTAAATTTTGTTTTGTAAATGAATTTAATGGTTTAGAATTAAGTGAAAGTAGCTTTTCAATTTCTCTATTTCTATATTTGAGATTTTCAGTTTCTTTAGAGTACTCAATTTTACTTTCAATATTTTTATTTATTTGAATTTTATTAGTTTTTAGCTCGTTATATAAGTCAACCATTTGAGCATTATTACTTTCCATTTTAAAAGAGTTTGAGAACAATATAGACTTACTATAAAATCTAAAATCTATGTACTTATTAATAAAATCAGAGTTGTTAGCAAGTAAATAAGTATTCAAAAATTCAAATTTTTCAGAAAAACTATTATATAATCTCTCTTTTTCATAGTCACTCAATAAATGAAAATATTGGTTATTATCATTTCTTTTATTTACCAATAAATCAATTAATATTTTTTGAGAAGCTTTAAAATCCCCTTGGTTATAGGTAAGTAGATAAATATCATCTAAACAAAAATTTGTTCCGTTTTCTTTATCAAATTGTTTTAATATTGCTAGTGTTTTACTAGTGTTTTGTTCTATCAAATAATCACATATTATTAATTTATATTCATTTTGAAACTTATTTTCATTATTTGAAGAACTTTTTTCATAATTGGTTTTTGCTTCTATATATTTATTTTGAAAAAAATAAAAATCTCCTAGTTTTGAATAATAACCAGATTCAAGTTCTGAATGCTCAAATCCAAATGAGATTTCATCTAAAAATTTTTTTACAGTATCTAAATATAGTTTAACTAATTCATACTCTTTTAATTTGATATATATATCACTTAAATTGAGTAGGCAGTGCATATATAATTCAATTTTAGAATCATCACCATTTTTTTCTAAAATTAATTTACTTTTATTGGTATAATTTAAATAATCTATATAATTACCCTTTGTTTTGGCTTCACTAGCTAATTGAAACCATACTTTAGCAGCAATATCGGTTTCTTCTAATTTATTATCATAAATTATTTTTAATGCTTTTGATGCAATTTTAGTGGAATTTGAATCTTTACTTGAAATATCTAACGCCAAAATATCAATATAATAATTAAATATTCTCGGATCATTTTCGCCAAAATTTTCAATGGCAACATCTAAAGTTTTATATGCAGTATTATATGCTTCATTATACCTTTGTAATGTATCTTCTATTGTTGATTTAAAACGATAGAAACAAAGTTTCGCATTAATATTTTCTATATTTAAATTTTTGTCACAAATTTTTAATGCATCCTCTAGATTAATATGAGCCAAAGAATAAAATTCCACTAAAGTTATCTCAAAATCGATTTGTTCTTTTTCTGATAATTTACTTTTATTTGTATTAATAAAATTTAATTTTTTTAATACATCTTCTTTACTAAATATTTCATTTTTCTCATATGAAAATAAAGCCAAACTGTATATGTCAGCAAGCTTTTTATAATCTTTTTTAGATTTTAATTCAGCTTCATATTCGTCAAAATTAATTTTGAACTTTGAATAATCTTCACTGTTGTAAATAAGCTTTTTTAAATTTTCATATTTATCATCGCTTTGTTCAGAAGAATCATATTTTTCTAAAAGTTGTCTGTATTTTTCCGAGTTGATATTGTCTTCTAATTCTTCATAAGCAATTTCTATGCACTTTAGTATTAGAGGTAAATATATATCTACAGGAAGTTTTTTTAACTGAAATATATTATATGCTTTTTCTCCATAATCAATAATTTCTTTTGGGTTTTTAAAATTATTACTTTTATCTTTTTGTGAAGCACTATTATTTAATAGCTCAGCATAAATTTTATATAATAAAATTGGTTCGTCTATTTTTTCATTTTCATATTTTAATAAAAATTTCTCTAAAATTTTTTTTTGTCCCATTAAATCATTATTCCACCTATAAACTTTAATTAATTTAAAATCAATATTATCAATCAATTCATTTTCAAAATCAGCTATGAACTCATTAGCAAATTTTTTAAGTTTTGAATTATCTTTAACAATGTGAGAAATAAAGATTAGATTATATAATGAATTAAAAAAATTGGAGTTTTTATTGAGATGGTATTTTTTATTAATTGAATAAAAATTTTCATAAGAGTTAAAACTCATTAAATAATCGGAATTTTTTTTGGTTTTGTTGGCTATTGTTGAATAATTTTTTCCTAAAAAATAATGAATTTTCATTATTTTATAATAATTTTTTTTCTCAGAATTATTCCAAATACTTAGTGATTCATTAAGAAAGTCAATTCCATTTTTTGTTTCATCAAAAGAATACAATACACCTTTTGCATATAAATAATTTGCATATAAAGTGTCTTTGATAAACTTTGTCTTTAGCAAATCATTATCCGCCATCTGACTAAAATTGTTTGCTTTTTCAAAATTGTTTTTATTGATATTTGAAATTATAGAATCCGAATATTGTTGCCATTGTTGGGAGTATGCAAAAGAAGGTAGACAAACAATAAAAAATAATATTTTAAACTTTTTCATACTTACATTTTTAATTCATTCCAAAAACAGCAACAATTATTACTATTTCCTTTGATTTTCAACACTCTAAATTTGTTAATTAATTCTAAATTTGCAAAAAACTAAAAATGTTTTGTATATTTGTACAACCTAAACGTCACGGACGTATTGAATAGGTTGCATTCGTACAACACAATTCGTAGGTAAAGTCCAATTAACCCTGTTAGTTGGGCTTTTTAAATTTATACATGGTATGAAATACCAACCGACTTACTTTTTGTTTCTTGGTACTTTGCACCGTTCTTACTTCCTTAACTACAATTTTTCTATTTTCAATTACTTTTTCAAATTGCAGTAAGGGTAAATTAGTCCTTTTAGTATCGCCCAAATGTTTTACCTCATCTGGGGACAAAACAACTTCTAACCATCTAATAAAATCTTCACGTTCAATAGCAACCTGCCCTCTTTTAGCTTCGGTTATTGGGTTAGAATGTTGCTGCAAAGTGTGAATAATACCATAATTGTCTATAGTGATCAAATGGTTCGAAATATCAATTTTAGTTGTGTTCATAACCATTACGGCCAACTCCTCTGGAACCAAACAAACATCTATTTTCACATGAAAAGGAGTTATTGTTTCTAAACAAGCATCGTATAAGGCATTTATTTTATCTTTTATTTCTTCAAAATCCATAGACTATATTTTACTACAAATTTGCAATTATTTTCCTAATTGTTTCCAAATCTCTTCGGCTTTATTTTCTTGTTTATCGTGAAAATAGGATATAGCCAAAATCCGTTTCGCTTCAAAAGTATTTTGCTTTTCTTTAGATAATTCTAGAATAGTGCCAATAGATTTTGGATAGTTTTCCAACAAATCCAATACACAAGCCAAATTAATATATCCTTTTGTAAAATTTGGATCCAAACGAATTACTTCTTGAAAATCTTTTTGAGCATCTCTCAATAGATTATCTATTTCCATCATACCACCACCATCCCAGTATTTGTTAATTTCTTTTTCTTTGTTTAATCTACTTTTATTTTCAATTTCAATAGGATATAAAAAACGTTCTGGGCTTTCTTCTTCATATGAATATGGTGTGTATAAATTAAGTGCTTGTCGAGTTTTAGCAACTCCTAAATTATTATAGTTCTCTCTTGAAGGAAAATCGTTATTGACTGTATTAAAAGCTTCTATAGCTTTATCATAATTTTTCTCCTGAATATATTTTAATCCAAGTATAAAGGTTTCATATAACCTTTTGGCTTTTAATAGGGCATTTTTAGCAATTTCTTTTCGTTGCGCTTTTGTAGGGTAATCATCGGCATCTTTTAATTGATATTGGGTGTAAATAGCATCTATAAGTTTTGGTTGTACTTCAAATGGTTCATAACCAGCAATAGCAGCATAAAACAAGCCTTTATCATCAGCCTGGGTTTCATATATAATTTTCTGGTTCTTATCAATCAACTTCACTTTTTTAGAAAACACCTCATTTTTATTACGAATTGCAAAAGCAAAATCAATACAAAAACTATGTTCGTTATAATAGTTTGCCAATTCATGACCAATGACTACTGATAATGCATTTAAACTGTCTTTTCCAAAACTTCTACAAATAGTAAATAAATAAGTATCAATAGTTACATTGGGTTTCTTGTCAAATTTATAAAAAGCTGGTCTGTCCTGTTTTTGCTTCGTTACCACAAGTTCTGGAGCAGTTTTAGAACTTCCATACGCTAAAACGAGTTGGTCGAACACCTTTCTAATTTGTGGTTCTTCTTTGTTTTGTCCAAACATAAAAAAGGACATCACACTGAAAAACAGAGGAAGTCCTTTTTTTAAAAATGTTTTAGTCTTAATTTCCATAATCAAAAATAATTTTATCCAATGCGCTTACTACTTCTGTATTGCTTTCTTTTTTATAAAGTTGAGGTTGCACGGCAACAGTTAACTTGAAATAATCGGCATTCTTTTTAAGATAATAGGTAGCTTCATAGAGCACAATAGTATTTTCGTTAGTAGAATTAGAAACAAATAATGCCAATGCTTTACCATCAAAAACATATTGCTTTTCTCTTTCTTTCAATAGAGCTAATTCCTTTTGAAGCTTGCTAATTTTAGATTCTAATACTTTTACTCTGGAACTATCACCGACTTTATTTTTAGAAAATTCATTTTCAAGCAGTTGTCTATATTTTTCAACAACAATAACAATCGAAACCATTCTAGCCTTTTGATTATTTTCAACAATCTTGATGTTATTCTTTTTAGACGCAAATCCGAAACTACTTTCAACAACGGTTGCATTTTTTGTAACGGTAACCACTTCAGCCAAAGCTTCCGTAGGAATCTCAGGAGTAATTGTACCTTTTGAAGTAGTATCTTTTTTTACAGGAGCAGTTACCACATTAGTATCACCAGGTTGAACGGTAATATTTTCAGTATTAAATTTAAAATACATAATTCCTGCTGTCAAAACAATACATGCAGCTGCTGCATATTTTATCCAAGATAAAGAGAATACATTACTTTGAGTATTACTATTATATTCAGATTCTTGATTTTTATATAAACTAATCGGTTCCTTTGCAAAAGAATATTCTTCTGATTCTACTTCAACCAATTCTTCCTCCCACTGCTTAAACTTATCTTTTAAATCTTCCCGTATTTTTTTTTTTGCCACTTGCTGAAGTGTTTCTTCGTCCAATTCGAAAATCAAACGGTCATAAGCCTGTGGCAAGTCATTTTTTAATTGATTTCTCTCTGATTTAGTGATTACCGCTTTTAGGTCAGTCAAGAAGGAAACTTCTTTAAGAAAACTCGCGTTTTTGCTTTCAATCAATTTATCAGTTATCTCACTTTCATTTCCTAAAACATATTCTTCTGCAATTTCTTTAATGAAATTTGAAAAAACACCAGGTAATTGATTAAAAATATATTCCGGATTATTTAATTCTAATTTATACAAAGTGCTGTAAATAGTACTGGCATCTGTTTCGTAGGTGACAAAATCAATTGCAAACTGTTCCCAAAAAACATCAGGAGCAGAAGAAACATCAAATTTTGCTGACTTAATCACAATAGGCAGGATTAAGTTTTTAATAATTGTTGAAATTGTACTCATTAGTTCTGATTCAATTCGTTATAAGCAATTTTTTCCAATCGTTTTTGGCATCTTGCCTTTTGATTTTTAGTAGTATCTGAATTGGTATAACCAAATTCAGTAGTCAATTCATTCATTGATTTTTTGTGGTACCAAAACAAAGTGAGCAATTCATAACAATGACCTCCAGCGTCTTTCATTTTCACTAAAGCGGTTTCTATTGCCAAAAATTGCGGTTCGTTGGAGTGATCTACAGCATCCAAACTATCCGTTATAGAAGAATGATAACCATTAGGATTTTCATCATCGTCATCATCGGAATTATCTTCATAGTCAGTGGTCAATTTACTTTTTTCAATAGAATTTAATAATTGAAAACGGCAAACAGAATTCAAATAGGTTTGAAAAGTGGCAGTAAGAACAAAATCACCTTTTACTATTTTTTCATAAAGTATGATATTGGCATCTTGAAAAACATCTTCCAGTTCATAATCACTAATCTTTCCACTAGTCATTTTCCTCATAAACCCCAAACAATTAGCTTTGCATCGTTTATAAACGATACCTAAATAATCGGAATTCTCTTTTATTTTAACTAACAACTCCTGGTCAGTAAGATTTGAAAAATTGATGTTATTTGCCATTGGGACCTTTTTTATGTAAATCTGGGATTATAAAGGCAGCAATTTAACATTTTTTAGTCACATTAGAGAAAATTAATACAATACCATCTCTTTATAAAATTAAGAGATGGTATAGAATTTTAAACTTATCTACTGATATAACTTTTATTCCCATTACTATTAATGTAATATTGACCTCCTTGTGAACCGGTATACACAGGTGTTGTTGTGGTGTAAGTTGGAGTAACATAATAACTATCTGCTGGTTTTGTTCCAGCTGAACCAGTGTAAGGATTGGTATTCCCAACTGTACTGTAATTGTCGTTTCGGGTATTGTTTGGAGTGGTTCTAGTGTAAGGCTGAACATAAGTTCCTCTGCTGTTGGTGTAACCTGAAACATTAGATTGTGCAAATGAATTAGCGGCTGCAAATAAAAACGCGATAAAAAAGAATGCTTTTTTCATGATAATAAATTTTAAATTGTTAATGATTAATTGTTTTATACTAGTTAATAGTGAAAATGTAAAAAGGTAACCCTATACATAAAATAATATTTTGAGATAGAGATAGAAAGATTGTTGATTTTTTGTTGCTATTTAACAAACAGCTAATCATTATGAAACTCGATAAAATACCCCTCTGCAATTAGTATTCTTAAAGCTGTACCATCATCAAATAATTGTATTGCCATCTCTGATCCATCCTCATCAATTACAGTGATGATTTGGTACTTATCACCTCCTTTAGTTTTTTCTTCTCTAACATCACCTACTTGATGAACAATTCTTTTTGTATTGTTTGGATAATAGAATACGATATCACTTGTTTTGTTTGCATTAAACACAACTGTGACTCCTGATTGAACCCATGGCTGTATTACACCTTTTGATTCTGATACATAAGAAGTGTATTTTCTAATAAAAGTCTCTTGAGAGAACATGGAAGCACTTAATAATATTAGGACTCCTAAAAATAATTTTTTCATAATAAGTGTTTTTAAAATTGCAAATAATTTATTTATATTAGTTAATACTCAAATCATAAAAAGGTAACCTATAGAATGAAAATACTTTTATGAATTATTCTTATTAAAATGTTTTTTTAAATAAAAAGACCGTCAACAAAGACGGCCTTCTCAAAAAAAAAAAAACAACTTACTTATCAATTTTTGTTTCCAATATTTTTAAATCCCCTTCCATTGTTCCTTTATATACTATTATATCTAAATTTTCTGGAAGAACTGTAAATTCAAAATAGGTTCCTTGCGGCTTGTAAACAAGGTATAGCCTAATTTTTGCAGTTCCTTTTTTATCATCATAACTATTAGAGTAACTCCATTGAAAATTATACAAATCATATCTGTATTCTGATGCTGTTTCTGGTTTACCTTCTTTAGTAATTGAATAAATTCTTCCAAAACTTTGAGAATTGGATTTTTCCCAATAGTTAGATAACATTATTTCTTGTCCATCATTTGATTTATAAAGAACTAGATAAGCATTTTCTTCTAAGGCATTGGGAGTAACATCACTTCCATTATCACGAGCATCTTTAATGTAAAATGTAGCAAAAGCTTCTTGCTCTTTATCTTTGCTTTGAGCATTAATTACGGTGTAACAAACACAAAAAATAATTGTGAATATTGTTTTAAAATTTTTCATAGGTTATTTATTAAATTATAATTTTTCTTGTAATGCAGAACACATAGTCGACGTTGAGCCATTTAAAATAAAGTCGGCATGAATAACGCCTGATTGTTTCAACCATTTGTTCCAGAAGTAGGTTATTTTTTCCGTTTGTAAAATATCATTAGCTTTCTTCCCCGAAATTCCGGCAATTATCCACTGTGTATTTTTATCCAATTGAATTGGCAACAATCCAAATTCTTTATCTTCTGAAATCTTTTTCCAATCGGTAGTTTTCAAATCATTCAAAAAGCGAGTACTGGTATATTGATTTTTTTCTTGAATTACATGCGCTTGGCTTTCAAAATCAAAATAACCATCGGTAAGAATTAAAATCTTATTCTCGTATGTCGCTTTACTTAATCCTGCACCATTATCATGTAAATAAGCCCAAATATCAACTCCAAAATAATCTTTGGAGGTTGTACCATATAGTGCGTCTTTCTTTAAATTTTGAAGGATTTGATGTAACGATTTGGATAATGATAGCAACGATTTATTTTTAACAGACACCTCGGTTTCATCAAGGTAGAGTTGCAATAAATTTTCATAATGATTCACATCCAACGGACTGTTTTTTTGTGGAATTATTTTAATACTAAATCGGTCTTTAGAAGAGATAACTAAATTTTGTCTGGCTTGTTTTTCAAAAGATTTAAAAGTAGTTTCAATTAATTTTAAGTCTTTATCCAATTGCTCCGGCGCTAAAATTCGATCACTTAGGTCTAATAAAACAGTATAGTTTACTGGTTTTGCAACCTTTTCTTCTTCTTCACAACCACAAGAAGTGAAGAGTAATAAAATCATTGATACTAATGCGATTTGATGAAATATAGTTTTCATAGTATTGTTGTTTTTTATTTTTTTATAATAAATTAATTAGCACTTACTGGTTGGTGAAATTGCGATTGAATAAAGTCATTAAAGATTTGTTCGCATTCTAGTTTTTCGGAGATAAATTCTGTAGTATTGTTTAAGTATTGTTGCCATCCCATAAAAAAACTGGTTAAGTTTTGAGATAAAGCATCTGGATTTTGCATTCGTTTCTCTAATTGTTTTTCTAATTGTTCTAATTGGGATATAACCGATTTTAATTGGGTTTCCAATTCAATTATTTTAGTTTCTAAGATGCTCATTTCAATTCTTAATAAACTTATTTCTTCTTTTAAGCCTTTTATGATAATGGCTGCCTTAATATCCGCAGATTTTTTTGTTTTTTCTTTTAGCATCATTTCAAACATGTATCCCCAAACTAAATAAGCAGCGAATCCGAATAAAAGAACTAGATAAAAGTTGATACTTGTATAGTAATGCCAATCAACATCACTAACACCTGCCATTATTTTAAGATTATGAATTCCTAAATCAATTTTATAAGCAAGCATACTATCGGCAACCAATGCTCCAAAAAGAGATAATCCAACAAAATAACTTTTGTTTTTACCCTCAATATTGTGTGGAATAAGTCCTATTGCAAAAAACAAAAAGGCACCTAAATAGACAATTAACAATACTGGGGATGGCGTAAAAATTCCTTTAACATCAAAAATAGAATCCAGATATAAAGCAATATCTCCTCCAGCGGTAGCAATTAAACTACCATTGTTTCTGAAAAATGCAGCAAAAATGGTTGAGGCATAGAAAAACAATAAGTAAAAAGAGAGTATCAAGACCAAAGTACCATACATATAAAATTTTATAGGCTCATACCCAGTTTGCAAAGTTTTATCGGCAAGGTCAATTCTAGTTTGTTGGATTTCGTCATTCAAATCCTTAATTTTATGCTCTAAAGCAGGTTTGCTAACCTCCGATGCCGTTTTTTTATCGCCTTCAATTTTTTCTTTTTCTTCAACCTTAGATTGAATTTTGTTTTCGGCTTGTTGTCTTAATAGTTGTTCTTCGTTACCATTAAAAGTTTCATCAACAAAATGACCATCTCTAATCCAATTTAAGTGTGATTTCAAGGAAAGTGAATTTCCTAAATTTTGACCTGCTCTTTTAAAACCGAAGTCTTTAAAACTTTTTACCCGTTCTGCTTTATCTTTCAATAAAGTCTCGATTGGGTTTTGTAGTGTTTCGTTTTCAGTTGCTACTACTTCTTCTGATTTGTTGTTTGTAAGTTCCATAATAATTGTTTTTTCTTATTAATACAGAAAAAACAAAAAGGTAACCTATTGACTGAAAAAAATATTTATAAAATTATTTACTCCCCAATTTACCATTCCTACAACACCTCAACCGCACATCCAATTTCAAGTGAAATAGTGTAACAATTAAAATCGTTTTTAGTTCCGTTTTTAATGCTAAATAAAGCAGCCTCTTTTTATTAAATTAATAGAGAAAACAACGAAAAGTCTACTAATCATGTTTTGATTAAAATTGTTTTTTGCCGGAGTTATTGGTTAACCCAACATACATTAACTAAAAAATACTATTGGAATTAACTCTTTTAAAACTTGTGAAGAATGGATTAGTAAATGATTATAATTTTTAAAATAAGTTACTTTTGTAGATGACTTTATTGATATTTATTCGTCTTGTAGGAAATATTTTATATCATTTAAAAACGAAATAATATCCAAACAAAAAAAATGAAAATAAATGAATTAAATTATTTTCCAAATTGTAAAAACACTTAAAACTACCTAGCATTTATATTGTTAAAATCATTTATATTTGGTAAGTTTGAAAATCATTACCCAACAAAAACACCATGTCTAAAAATACTGTAAAAGCCGATATCAATTTTGAACAAGAACTTTGGAAAGCAGCTAACGAACTTCGAGGTGCTGTAGCTGAAAATCAGTACAAAGACTATGTCTTGCCAATGATTTTCTTGAAACACATGTCGGAGCGTTTTGAAATGCGCAAGGACGAATTGTTGCATATGGTTCAAGATAAAACCTCCAACTATTTTACTACCGATGCTGCCGAAATTACTTATGTGCTTGAAGATGCCGATGAGTATTTATCTAAAAATGTGTACATCATACCGAAGGAAGCTACTTGGGAGTATCTAAAAGCCAATGCCGAACAAGATAACATCAAAGTACTCGTAGATGATGCTTTTGATACTTTAGATGCGACTTTAGCTAAATTTAGACCTGACTTAAAAGGAATATTACCTCGTATTTTTGTTAAAAGTCAATTGACCTCCCGACAAGTTGGAGGCTTGATTAACTTGCTTTCTAACCCGAAACTTTCACAGAAAGAAAACCCCGAAAGTGATATTTTGGGGCGTGTGTATGAATATTATATTGGCAAGTTTGCGCTTGCCGAAGGTTCTGGTGCTGGGCAATTTTTTACACCCGGCAGCATAGTGCGCTTGATGGTAGAAATGATTGAACCTTATGAAGGAAAAATTTTTGATGCCGCTTGTGGCTCGGGGGGTATGTTTGTGCAATCGTTGAAATTCTTAGAATCGCATGGGGGTGACAAACGCAACATTGCCATTTACGGACAAGAACGTTATGATGGTACGCTTCGTTTGTGCAAAATGAACCTTGCTTTGCGCGATTTGTCTTTTGATGTGCGTTTGGGCGACTCATTGCTGCAAGATAAATTCCCCGATTTGAAAGCCGATTTTATCATTGTAAACCCTCCGTTTAACGTGAGCCAATGGCACCCCGAAGACTTGCCCGAAAACGACCCAAGACTCTTTGGACCCAAAGAAGAATTTACTACCGATGGTAGTGCCAACTATATGTGGATGCAAACCTTTTGGAGCCACCTCAGCAACAAAGGAACAGCAAGTGTGGTGATGGCAAACGGCGCGATGACCTCTAACAACAAAGGCGAAAAGAACGTGCGGGAGTTTATGGTAAACAACAACATGATTGATTGTATTGTGCGCCTACCCGATAAATTGTTTTTGACTACTGGCATACCTGCTTGTATATTTATATTAAGTAAAAACCGCGATGGTAAAGACGGACAACACCGCAAACGTACCGACGAAATACTCTTTATAGACACCAGTAAAATGGGAACTATGGAAAGCCGAAAACTGCGTGTCTTTAGCGATGCTGACATTGATAAAGTAGCTGCCACTTACCACGCATGGCGCAACATTGGTGGTGCTTATGAAAATACCGATGGCTATAGTTATAATGCTACAATAGCCGATGTACAAAAACAAGACTACAAATTGACCCCAGGTATTTACGTAGGTACCGAAGAAGTAGAAGACGATGGTATTTTGTTTGAAGATAAAATGGAAGCCCTAAAAACCCAATTGCAAGCGCAGTTTGCTAAAGGGAATGATTTGCAAAGTAAGATATTGGATAATTTTGAAAAATTGTAATATCAATAAAAAGCAGTAATTTTATAAACTCAATTTAGAATAAAAAGCAAAAGATGAAATCAGAATTTATAACGGAAACTTTAGCTACCATTCAACAGTCTATACAAAGTGATGTGTTTATAGATGTAGAAAAATCAAAAGTTGAATTAAAAGATTTATCAACTACAGGAGATTGGAAATCCCTTAATGAGACTATTTGTGCTTTTTTAAATACTGAAGGAGGAATTGTTATTTGTGGTATTCGAGAAAAAAATAAAAAGTATATTAATAGCGGATTTAATAGAGATAATGAAAGTAAACTAATTGATTTACAATCTGTATTTTTTAAAGATGATAATGATGTTTTAGTTGATGTATCGGATAATATTTTATTTGATTACGAGAATTTTATGACCGGTGAAATAGTTATAATTGCTGTTTATCCTTTATCCGATGATGAAAAATATGTAAAATACAACAACGAATATTATGAGCGCAAACTAACTCAAGATAGGAAAATTGCACCCGCAAAAATCCAACAACAAAAAGAGTACAAAATTGAGATTGAATATGCTAAGGAGCTTGCCAAAGTAACAGATGCAACTATTGAAGATTTAAGCTTAGATAAAATCAATTATTATATTAACCTTCTTAATAAAGAAATTCGAAATGAAACTTTAAAAGCCAGTCATGAACAAGCAAAATCTTTTTTAAGCAAACAGCATTTTATCAAAGAAAAAGAAGTTACTACATTAGGAATGTTAGTTTGTGGTGATGATCCTTTTCACTTTTTAGGTTCAAGAGTTGAAGTAAATTGTTATTATGACACAAGTGTTGATATTGGAAAAGACAAGAAAATATTTAGGAATGACGTAATCAATTTAATGGAAGATACTTTCCGCTATATTTGGGGCCACATCAAAATTAACAGAACCATTCGAGAAGGAGGCAAAAGCGAACCTGAATATCCTGAAAAACTAATTCGTGAAACTATCAATAATGCTCTTGCCCATAGAGATTATACTATTGATAATTTTGTTACGGTTACAATTGAACCCAACCAATTTATTGAAATTAAAAATCCTGGCTCTTTCAAAGAAAAAATAAAATTAATTCATACAGATACAGAAGTTGCCATTCGTATATTGATTCCAGGTATTCCTGAAAGTAAGAACCCAAAATTAGCATCTGTTCTTAAAGTATTTGATAAAATTGAAAGTCAGGGTCGTGGTATGGCTTCATTAGTAAATTCAGCTCTCGACAATGAAATTGATTTGCCTACTTATGAAATAAAGGACGGAATGATTGGCTTAAAAATTAGTACTGGAAAATTAGTGGATGAAAGTATTGAAACTTGGCTTGATGGCTTTAAATCTTATATCATCACAAAACTAAAAAGTGAACTTACTTTTGAACACAAAGCAGTTTTAGCCTATTTCTATAAATCAGAATTAGTTAACAGACAACGTTTATTTTCTATTCTATTAACCGAAAGCAATAATCATTTTATTGTAATTGATGCGTTAAAAAAAGCCAAATTACTTGTAGAACACTCTGCTAGTTCAGAGGAAAACCCTATATATGTATTAGACAGAGTTTTAATAAAAACAGATTTTACCAATGAGTTCATCGCTTTATTGGGAACTGAATTTATTCATTATGATGATGCCGCAAAACAAGTATTAAACCTTACTTATCTTTTTACAAAATACAACAACAAATCCTTAAAAGCAGCTGAAATAACACCCGAAGTTTACAGACGTTTACACGGAAAAGAAATTATAGGTAAAACTTATGAAACCCTTGGCAGAAAAGTTCGAAATATTTGTAATCGTTTCGAAAAATTAGGCGTTTTAAATAAAGGAACCAAAAACGACTATACTTTTAACTTTGATTATTCTGCCGAAAACACCCTTTTTTAATAATCAACAAACATTATGGTAAGGTAAACTTTTGAATTAATCAAAATTGTTTTCTGTGCCCTTGTGACCAACAACACAATAAATGCCAAACAACTGGAAAACATATAATCTATCCGATGCTTTAGAAATAAAGTACGGTAAAGACCATAAAAAAGTACAAGACGGTACAATTCCTATTTATGGAACTGGAGGCATTATGCGTTATGGTAATCAGGCTTTATATGATAAAGAAACGATATTAATTCCTCGAAAAGGCTCTTTAAATAATATCTTCTATTTGAATGAACCGTTTTGGTCTGTAGATACAATTTTTTGGTCTAAGATAAATGAAGAAGTTGCCTTTCCTAAATACTTATTCTATAATTTAAAAGTTCTTGATTTTGCATCAATGGATGTTGGCTCTGCTATTCCAAGTTTAACGACTGAACTTTTAAAGAAAATTGAAATTGAATTACCTTCTCTCCAAGAACAACAATCCATAGCTTCCATCCTATCCGCTATAGACGATAAAATAGAAAACAACCTAGCCATAAACAAAACCCTTGAAGAAATGGCAATGGCACTATACAAACACTGGTTTGTAGATTTTGGTCCGTTTCAAGACGGTGAGTTTATAGAAAGTGAATTGGGGTTGATTCCTAAAGGTTGGGAAGTGAAGAAAATAGGTGAAGTGATAGAAACTTTAGGAGGAGGAACACCCAGCACAACAACTAAAGAATATTGGGAAGATGGAGATATTTTATGGTATTCTCCGACTGATCTAACAAGAGAAAATTCACTGTATTCATTTGAGACTGCTAAAAAAATTACTTCTTTAGGTTTACAAAAGAGTTCTGCAAAAATATTTCCTGCTAATTCATTGTTAATGTCAAGCAGAGCAACAGTTGGTTTGTTGACTATTAACACAATAGAAGCTTGTACTAATCAAGGTTTTATTACAATGTTACCAAATGATAAATTGAGTGTTTATCAAATTTATTTTTGGGTAAAACAAAATATGGAATTGATTATTTCTAAATGTAATGGAAGTACTTTTAAAGAAATTAGTAAATCTAATTTTAGAGATTTAGACATTATTGTAGCAAGTGATATTGAAAAGTATATTGAAGAATCTAAAGACATTTTTGAACAAATAAAAAATAATACATCAGAAAACCAATCTCTAACCCAACTCCGCGACACGTTATTACCAAAATTAATTAGTGGTACTGTACGATTGAAGGAGTTTAGAGAATAGGTTGTGTAAAACAAAAGGGCTAAAAAGCCCTTTTTATATTTCTAAAGTTTGCAGATAATCAGAAAACTTTATGTTATTAGAATTACAAATCACTTCTGTATCTTTTTCTAATATATCGGGTGTAATAAAGTCAAAATACTCCTTATAGTTTTGCAAACTCAAATCAAACAATTGGTGTTGTGGCGTATGGAGTTTGGGCTCTTCAAAAGCTATTTTAATCTTGTTTACTTTAGTTTTATTTTTTGCTGAAAAGTTTTGTAATGCGTCTTGAATTATTTTGGTTTCATACAAATGGTTCACTACTGTTTGCTCACCCAAATTAAAGTCAACCGCTTGAAAAGCACTAATAGCTCCGTTTTTAGTAATCATAGTTACATCGGCTTCTTTTAGAATACCTTTAAACGTGTTGGGTTTGAAATGGTATTTTAAATCGGCTTTGTTTTCTAAACCTTTTTTTTCAAAGTAAGGTTTTATTTTTTTGGCAAAAGTAAGTGCCTCTTTTTTTATAGTGGTAGGAATAACTTCGCCTACAAAATTATAAAAATATTTTTCATACGCTGCATAAGTAAATGCTTCTGGCAATCCCTCTGGTTTAGAAAAAGACAATACACCATTGCTGTATTTACTTAAATAGTCAATATATTCTTTAGAAAAAACCGAGGTAGTATAACTTATTTTTTGTTGTTCTTGATGGTTCACCTGATTAGTTTCCACCACCTTGTTTTTTATTTGTTGTAACGATTTTTTGGCAAATTGGCTAATACCATGATGCGATGATGCCAATTTATCTAAAAGTTGAAGTTTGTTTTTAGAATACTCAAAATAAATTTCATTTTCAGTTATAGCCAATAGCCCAACGACTACTTTCTCTAAAGAAAAAGAGTTGGTTTGGATGCTAATAATGCTAAAAAATGTTTTCATTTTAATAAGGTGTTTTGGTATTCATTATGGTTGTTTTGACCTGCTCTATTCTAACTTCATTATGCAAATATTCTTGTATTTTTTCAGTTAAATTAGGTGTTAAATTCCATATAGACGACAACTGTTCCATAACATCCGCAATGATGTCTTGATAGTTGGTTTTCAACAAAAGTACAAATTATTAACAATTTTCTCAAATTCAAAATAATCAATGTATTTAATCACACTACTATAATACTCTGATTGATGTAATTTATTTTGTGTTTCAAAAGACATAGAAGGGTTAAATATCCCTATTTGATGGATACCGCCAAAAATAAAAGCATGATTGAAGGCAATAATTTGTTGTTTACTTCCCACCTTATTTATCATTAAATTATAATTAAACCCAGGGTTGATAAATCGTCCTCTATCCACATTATTAATCCACAAATCAAATAGTGCAATGCGAATAATATCTTCAGGATTTAATAACGAATTAAACTCTGTTTTCGTATTGCATTTTTGTAAGTCATTTATTTCGGATGCAGTGGTTAAATTTTTGGAACCAAAACAAACATCATTATTTTTTAGTCTTTTATTGTTTCTGATTTTTTCTTTATTTAAAGTCCCTTCAGTAACTTGAACTAAAGCAATATCTGGAGTTGGAATATGCAATTCTTTAAGTAAATAATGAGCGACTACTTCATACGCCAAACAATTCAATTCTAGTTTGTTAATGCTTTTTAAATATTTACAAAAATAAATAGCATCATTACTACAAATAAACCGTAAAGGAGAATGTCCGTCGGTTTCTTCTTCTTTAATTAGGTATTTAGTAGTTATTCTAGGAATAGTAATCATGCTAAACAAAGTGTTATCTGTAGTAAATATAATATTATTATTAAAAAAAACAGTAATTTTAGGCATTATTTATAATCTATGACAACAGAAGCCGTAATAGAAAACGCCACCATAGAATGGTTAACCGATTTGGGATACCTTCATGTAAAAGGCAATGAGTTACCCCAAAATGCAACAGCAGTGGTCTTGAAAGATCAATTGCTTGCGTTTGTACAAAAGCAATATCCCAACGTGCCTAGCGAAATTCAAACTTTGGCTGTAGCCGACTTTTGCAACAATCAAGGTGCCGATGTTGCTTATAGAAACCGTGCTTTTCATCTGAAACTAACCAAAGGGTTGGACTATGAATATAAAGATACTGATGGCAACGAAAAAGCAGTGCACCTCTACCCAATTGATTTTCAGAACCCGTTAAACAATACGTTTTGGGTGGTGAATCAATTTAGCATTGTAGGCAAAAATAAACGCCGTCCCGATATTATTATTTACATCAATGGCATTCCGCTTGTAGTGTTTGAACTCAAAAATTGGTTTGATGAAAACACCACTATTGTCGAAGCTTTTAATCAAATACAACATTATACAGAAGATATTCCACTGCTGTTTGAATACAACACCCTTACTGTAGTAAGCGATGGTAACGAGGCCCAACATGGCATGTTTAACGGTTCGGCAGAATGGTATGCCGCTTGGAAAAGCATTGATGGCACAACCATTATAGAAGATGATTTTCAAATGCATACGCTTATCAATGGTTTATTTCCTAAAGACCGTTTATTGAGTTACATCAAAAACTTTGTCTTCTTTGAAGACCACAACGGCAGTTTGATAAAGAAAGGGGCTAAATACCACCAATTTTTTGGAGTGAACTTTGCGGTTGAAGCTGCTAAAAAAGCCATTAAACCTTATGGTGATGGTCGTATTGGTGTAATATGGCACACGCAAGGCAGCGGGAAAAGCATTTCGATGGCTATCTATGCAGGAATACTGCGCAGTTTGCCCGAATTGAAAAATCCAACCATTGTGGTGCAAGTGGATCGAAGCGATTTGGATTTTCAGTTGTATGAAAACTTTGTTTTGGCAAAAGATTTGGTTGGCGATGTTCAACGTGCCGAATCTACCGACGATTTGCGAAAACTACTTTCGGCAGGAAGCGGTGGTGTTATTTTTACTACCATAGAAAAGTTCCGTTTGAAAATGGGGAACGACAATCAGTTGGGCGAAACAGAGCATCCTATTTTGTCGGAACGAGAAAATATTATTGTTATGGCAGACGAAGCGCACAGAACCCAATATGGTTTGTTGGATGGGTTTGCATCTAATTTGCGTAAAGCGTTGCCTAATGCTTCCTTTATAGGTTTTACAGGAACCCCAGTAGACAGTAAAGATGCCGATACGCAGGAAGTTTTTGGAGAAACCATTCACATATACGATATCAAGCAAGCGGTTGATGATAAAGCCACAGTGCCTATATATTATGAACCACGATTGGCTAAACTGCATTTGTGGAATGAAAATATTGATACCGAAGTAGATGCTATAACTTCTGAAATGGAAGAGGATAGCAACTTGAAATGGGCTGCAATTGAAGATGCCGCAGGGTCTACCGAACGTGTTGCAAAGATTGCTGAAGATATCATGATGCATTTTAAAAACCGTACCGCTACTTTGCCAGGAAAAGCAATGGTGGTGTGTATGAGCAGACGAAATTGTGTGAAAATGTACGATGCCTTGAAAGCCATAGAAGGCTGTCCAGAAATAGCGGTTGTAATGACTGGTAATATTTCTACAGACCCGATTGCTTGGAACGAACATTTGCGCACCCAAGAGGCAACTGAAGGATTGAAGAAACGGTTTAAGAATCCGAAAGATACTTTAGAAATTGTTATTGTTCGCGATATGTGGTTGACTGGTTTTGATGCACCTTGTGTACACACGATGTATGTAGATAAAATCATGAAAGGGCATAGTTT
Source organism: Flavobacteriia bacterium (assembly GCA_947453545.1). Classification (GTDB taxonomy): domain Bacteria; phylum Bacteroidota; class Bacteroidia; order Flavobacteriales_D; family Crocinitomicaceae; genus CANHVK01. The sequence continues at coordinate 1,846 of CANGHE010000031.1, read as the reverse complement.
GATGCAAGCCATTACTAGAACCAATAGAGTTTTTAAAGACAAACCATCGGGTGTGATTGTTGATTATATCGGTATTGGCGACCAACTGAAAACAGCCACTAACAAATACACGGGCGGTGGCGGAAAAGGGAAACCCACGATTGATATTAGACAAGCCTTAGAATTGTTTTATAATCAAATAGCGGTTTGTAAATCATTGCTTCCCGAAGTAATTGATTATAGTTCTTGGAAGGGTTTGCGGGATGGCGATAAAATGTTGCTGGTTAAAAAAGCATTGAATTCGATTATCAAATACGATGAAGCGGCAAATCAATTTATGTTAGAGGAAAAGAAACTAACTGGTTTATTATCTATTGTAAAATCGCAACCGGAGATTCAAGAATTTGCTGTAGATGTCTTGTTTATGCAACATTTGTCTAAAGCGGTTCGGGATGCCAAGTCGGTTAAAGGCACTAGAGGCAATCAAAAAGAGTTGATTAAGGAATTAATAAGCCGTAGTATTGAATCGGATGATATTGTAGATGTATTTGCTATGGCAGGAATGGAACGAGCCGATATTTCGATATTAAATGACGAATTTCTACTGGGAGCCAAACAAGAAAAAGACAGTATTGATATAAAAATTGCGCTACTGAAAGCCATTTTGATGGATGAAGTAAAGTTGCGTTTGCACAAGAACATCAAAAAATATACTTCATTAAAAGAAGCCTTAGAAAAGGTTTTGGAAAATTACCATAAGAACGCCATTGATTCCTACACCACCATTGCGGAATTGATAGAACGTGCCAAGCAACTACAAGACGAAGACCATAGAACTAAAGAACTTGGTTTGAGTGATGAAGAGTTGGCTTTTTATGATATTCTTTCTTCTAAAAAAGAAATCATCAACGAAAGTGGCTTGATTCAGGATGTGGTTCATGGAGTTGTAAAAGCTGTAAAAAGCAATTTGCAAATTGATTGGATGAATAAGGAAGATGCAAAAGCTGCCATTCGATTAGCCGTTAAAAAGGAATTGCGTGGAAAAGTAAAAATAGAGGAATTGAATGATATTTTAGCCGAAATCATGGAACAAGCCGAAGGGCAGTATAGTGAGTGGCGGGCATAACAAAACAGTAGAATAAGTGCCTTTTCTGTTTAATAGAAGATTGGAAAGAAATTTTACGGAAAAATAACTAATCTTCGGCAATTGTCAATAAAAACTGCTAATAACTGCTCGTCACTAATTACAACTAGACTAAATCAGTGATTATCGATGATAAGTTATTATCACTGATTTTTTTCTTCGACTTAATTTAGTTTTTTTCTTTTGTTTTCTTGGTGGATTTGGTACACGGCATAAGAAATCACTCCTATTGTAATTGTTGCAAATACACCAATTAAAACATAGGTTGCTATTTTGGTATTTTCTATTTTTTCTGGTGTAGGAATTTGACCTAATTCATAGGCTAAAATATCAGGCGATAACATTCTTTGTCTGGAGGTAATGATGATTTCTTTCATTTTTTTTCTGTTTTTTTATAAATAATTATTTTAGTTTCGTCTTTTGGGTCTAATCCAAATACGATGTCTTTAAATTCATAGCATTTTGTTTTTACACCACCTACATTATAGAATTTTGTTTCTGGAAGATATTTTGTGTTAAAACCCAATTTTTCAAATTTATCTAAGTCTTCAGCAAGGATATTTCTATCTCGGTATAATTTCAAAAGTTTATAGTTCTCTAACATGCCTTTTCTAATAAGATTAAATTCTAAGTTTTCTTCAGTGCGTCTTTTATGACCGTCATAGTTTCGGCACTTGTCAGAACAATATAATTTTTTTGAAGATTTGTAATCTAGTATTTCAT